>JAKAUH010000965.1 GCA_021818605.1 Planctomycetota bacterium | reverse complement strand
CGGCGGAATCTCCGCGTCCCGTCCTGGCGGGGGCAGCCATCGATGCAGGGGTCTGTTGAGGTTGAGGTTGAGGTCCGGGCGCGCGAGCTGGTTCTGGCGCGGTTGCTGCCGGTCGGCGAGAAGGGGGAATCCGCGGCGAAGGTTCGCAAGGACCTGGAGCCGATGCTGGCGCACCGCTGGACGGGCCCGGCCCTGGCGGATCGGATCGACCGAGGGCTCGACGAGCTGACGAGCCTTGGCCTCGTCGCCCGGATCCCGGGCAAGACCCGCAAGGCCGCGCCCCGATTCGCCGCGACGGCCGACGGCCGGCGCCGGGCCCTCGAGGCCCTGGGCGTCGCCGCGCTGCGGCCAGGGACGACGTGGGCGTCGATCCGCAAGACGTATCTGCCGGCCGCCGCGCTCGGGCTGCCGGCCTCGGGCGACGCGGCGTTCAGGGCGATGGCCTCCGACCCGATCGTCCGCGCCGTCCTGCTGAAACGCCAGTTCGGCCTGCCGATCGCCGATGTGCCGAAGCTCGACGACGCCGTCGACGCCCTCGCCTGGAAATTGATCGGCTTCGAGGGTGTCTCGCGCAAGTTCGACGCGAAGGCCGTGAAGACGGCGATCCTCAACCGAGAGCTGGGCGACGGCCGCGCCGCCGACTTCAAGAAGGCCGCCGCCCGCCTCGTCGCCCGCAACGCCGGCGCCCGCCGCGACGATGGCAAGGAGCTGCGCGACGCGATCCTCCGGGCCTGGGTCGGGGATGCGACCGGGGAAGATGGGGGCACAAGGCCCGCCATCGCCGCCGACCTCCCGATTCAGGCCGAGGTCCGACCCTTCCTCCCCGCGCTGGCACCCGGCGTGCTGGCCGAGAAGATCCAGGCCGCGGCCCGCGACTGCCCGACCGGGCGCCATGGCGACCACAAGGTGTTCATCGCGCACGTCTGGGATCGCCTGCGAGCCCAGCCCGATTTCCCCCCGATGACGCTCGACGAATTCAAGCACGCGCTGGCCGAGGCCAACAACCTCCGGCTGGTCGATCTGGCACGCGCCGACCTGGTCCAGGCGATGGACCCCGACGACGTGAGCCGGTCGGAGGTCCATTACCTGGGCGCGACGTTTCACTTCATCCGGATCAAGTAGGTTGGGTGTTTAGCCCGACGTACCGGAAAACCCGTCGGGCCGGACGGCCCGACCTCCTTGAAAACCCCGGCCCGCCACGAGAGGTCTCGCAATGGCTACCGCGACCAGCGGCGACACCACGACCGACGCCGACACCCGGCGCGAGCCGGATCCCCGTATCACGGTGTTCTGCTCGCCCGAGCCGGTCGACCCGTTTCACGCGATTGCCTACGCCAGTCAGGTGTCTCGCATCGACCCGTTTGACGTGGACTCGATCCACCGGGGGGCGCGGGACGTCCTGCGCCGACTGGTGGGCCGGGTGCGCGAGTCGGCCGCCTCGGCCTCGGGCGCGTCGGTCGGCCGGATGCTGCTCTTGCTCGGCGAGTCCGGCTGCGGCAAGACCCACTTGATGCGCGCCTTCCGCAACGAGGTCCACGCGGCGGCCCACGGCTACGTCGGCTACATGCAGATGACCGCATATAGCGAGGACTACGGCCGGTATGTGCTCAACAACCTGGTCGAATCACTGGATCGACCATACGACGAGGCGAGATCGCCCGAGTCGGGGCTGATGCGGCTCTCGAACGCCGTCGCCGAGGCGTGCCTCGCGGGGGGTGAGGGCACCGGGGCGAATGCCCCAGGCAACGGCGATGACGGCGATGCGCTCGACCGGCTGCGCGAGGGCGCCTTCGCGCCGGGCCAGCCCGAGCTCGATGACCTGGTCCGCGGCCTGGCCGACCGGGTCGCGTTCGACGGCCGGTTCAACTCGATCGACCTCGACCTGGTGCAGGCGCTTTTGTATCTGCAAACGCCGATATCCCGGATCAAGGCGAGCGTGCTGAAGTACCTCCGCTGCGAGGACCTGTCGGTTCACGACCGGCGCGACCTGGGGGGACTGGTGCCGCGGACGTATGCCTCGGCCGCGCAGTGGATGATCCAGCGGCTGGGCGAGCTGACCTGGGCCGTCGAACGGGCGCCCTTGATCCTCTGCGTCGACCAGCTCGAGGACATGTTCGATCTGGGCGACGCGCCCGCGCGATTCCGCCGGGTGCTGGCGACTCTCTGCGACATCACCAGCCGGGTGCCGACGGCGGTGGTGGTGATCTCGTGCCTGGAGAATTTTTTCGACGAGGTGAAACGGCATCTGACCCAGCCGATCTCGCGGCGGGTGACCGCCGGCCCTGGCCCGGTGGAGCTGCCGGCGGCCTGCGACCGCGACCAGGTGATTGCCCTGATCGGCCGCCGGCTTCACTCACTCTTTGGCGCATCGGGCGTGGCCTTTCGCCCGGAGGACCCGACGTATCCGCTGCCCGATGCGCTGGTGCGCCGGCTGGTGGGCCTGGGCGCGCGCGACGTGATCGACGAGGTGCACCGCTACCGCGAGCGCTGCATCGCGAAAGGGAAGATGGTCGACTACCCTTGTAACGGCGAGGCCGAGCCGGCCGCCGCGACGGCGCGGGAGCTCGAGCGCAAGGTCGTGGCGATCGAGCAATCGTGGAACGAGGCGAGGACGACCGGGACAATCGTGGTGCCGTCCGACGAATCCGAGCTGGCGGCGATCCTGGCCGAGGCGCTCGTGGCCTGTTCGGCCGAGTTCTCCGCCGGCTCCGGTTCAGGTCCCGGCACCGGGCGGATCACGGCGACAGCCGACGGGCGGTTCGTGTCGGTCGAGCCGAATCGGCTGTTTGTGGGCGTGTGCAACAAGGCGCCGCAGGGCGGAGGGCTGTCGCGGCAGATCGACGAGGTCATCCAGAACGCCGGGGGTCGGATCCCGGTCGTGGTGCGCTCGACGGCGTTCCCGGCGACCCGGACGGCGGCCGTGGTGCAGCAGCTCGCGAAGATGGTCTCCCATGGCGGACGGCGGGTGGTGGTGGAGGACTCGGAATGGCGGGCGATGATGGCATTGGCGACGTTCCGCGCGGGGCGCGAGGCTGACCCCGTGTTCGCCGCGTGGCTCGGCCGCACCGGGCCGCTGACGGGGCTGAAGGCGCTGCGGGTGATCCTGGGGCTGGATTGCGGGCCGGCCGCCAGCCACTTGCCATCGCCGACCTGACCGGACCGGACCAGACCCGGTCAGGACCTGTACGGCCCGAGGAACTTTGGCCCGTTGAAATGGATCATGTGGTCCGGTGTGGCCGCGATCCAGACCTCCGTCTCCCAGGCGATCTCCGCGGCGTACTTGCGGAAGTCGCTGATGGTGAGAAACGCCGTGACGTAGACCCGCTCGGCGGGGCACCCGACGAGGAAGGTTTCGAGCTCACGATGCCTCTTGGGCGAGACCGGACCGTGCGAGGTGACGGCTTCAATCAGAAACAGCCACCTTTTCTTCGGATCGTACAGGACGATGTCAGGAAGCTTATCGTGCTCCGTCATCGGCACACCCAGGCGAGCGAGCCTCGGCCGCTCACAGATAACCTGCTTCCTGGCGGTGTCTCCGACGTAGAGCACCGTCGCGCCCGGCGCGAAGCGGGGACCGAATTCCTCGACGACCGCCACCTGGAGTGCGTTGTGCTGGCCCGGCGAGAGATCGACCGTCGTTCCGTCTGGAAGTCGGAGCGGGAGTTGACGCGATGCCCTCGCACGTTCGTACGCTGCCTTCAGCGTCCCGAACTGGCCGACGAACGCGGCGACCGCGCCCTCGAACCCTGACGAGCCATACTTCCTGAGGACTTCCGCGGCCTCCTCGGTAAGTCGGTAGACATTCTTGCCGCTATTTGTCGGCCGAGCCGGGTCGTCCGGATTCCGATCGACGATGCGAGCCTGCTCGAACTGGTGAATCGTCTGCCGCCGGATGGTCTCGCGGGAGTTGGCCGCGTAGTCCTTGCCATACGCATCTCGCATGAACCCCATGATGTCCCAAATCCGCAGGAGCGGGCGTTCGGTCTGAGTCCACGAGCCTCCCGGGCCGACCGCGGCAAGCGCCAGCAGCGTCAGGGCCGACCGCGAATTCTGCTGGGCGCGCGGCAGGCCGAGGGCCACGAGGATCTCGATCGCTTCCTCGATCTTGCTCACGACGCTTCTTCCATCAGGTGAGACCGGAGGCGCCCGTTGATCCCCAGCTCCTCCAGCACCACGGGCTCGAGCTGTGCGGGGAGACAGCCATCGAGCATCCGGACGCGAGTGCCGATCGCCGCGACGCGATCGAGGGACGGAAATCGGATGGTCCGGATCTCGGTGGCGTTGACCTGGGTGTTGCCGCTCATGACCCTGAAGTACCTGTCCAGGAGCGCAGAATTGAACAGAGCGGTCAGCCCGTGGACCTCGTCGGCCGTCAGCAGA
>JAKAUH010001001.1 GCA_021818605.1 Planctomycetota bacterium | reverse complement strand
GAAGGGAGTCGACGACGCGGCCATTCGGACGATCCCCGTCTGGAGTCGTCGCGACGAGGTCTATCCGATCCCCCGCGAGTCGAACGACCTGCGGCGCTCGCTCGAGCTGGGCGACGCCTTCGTTGCGATGTACTCGGGCAACCTGGGGCTGGCGCACTCGTTCGACGAGTTCATCGAGGCCGCGCGCCGACTGCGCGACCGCAAGGACATCGTCTTCCTGTTCGCGGGCGCCGGCCCCCGGCTGGCCGAGGTGAAGGAAGCACAGCGGATCGAGAGTCTCGAGAACATCCGGTTCCTCGACTACGTCCCCCGCTCGCAGTTGCACGTCTCGCTGTCGATCGCCGATGCGCACCTGATCTCGATGCGGCCCGAGATGACCGGCGTCGTGGTGCCGGGGAAGCTCTACGGCGTGATGGCGTCGGGGCGGCCGTCGATCTTCGTCGGCCCGCGGCACTGCGAGACGGCCGACACCATTCGCGCGGCCGGCTGCGGGATGACCGTGGACCGCGGCGACGTTGCGGGCCTGGTCGACGCTCTGACCCGCCTGGCCGATGATGCCGCGTTCGCACAGAGGATGGGCGAGCGGGGCCGATCGGCATTCCTCACCGGCTTTGAACAGCGACTCTGCTGCCGCAAGTGGTGCGACCTGATCGATGAGCTGATCAGCGGCGAGGACCGCGATGCGGCCGCCGGCCGGCCGCGCCGCAGGCGCCGGGCGGAGCCAGCCCACCGCGCGGCTGCGGCCGCTCCCATCGCGCCCCCGCTCGCGACCACCCTGCGCTAGTCGGGCCGCCGTCGCGATTCCCTCGGCCATTTCTGATTCATCCAACCCGGCCGTTCTTGCTTCATCCCCGGACCATCGAGGAGCATGACCGTGAAAGCCCAGATTCAACGCCTGGCGCCCCTCGCCCTGGTGGCGGGACTGAGCCTCATCGCGGCCGCACCCGCCCCGAGGGCGATCGCCGGCGAGCGGCCAGCGTCGAGCGTCGCCGAGATCCAGGCGCGGCACGACCGCGCGCTCGTGCGTGAGCTGTCGGAGTATCTCACCGCCAACCCGAAGGCCGCCGACCGCGACCAGGCCTACGCGGCCCTCTTCAACAAGGCGATCGAGCACGACTGGTTCGCCGAGGTCGAGGACCTGGCCCGGGGCTACGTCAAGACCGATCCCGACGGCGCGGTCAAGGCGCTGGCGCAGATCATCCAGACGATGGCGCGGGCTCACGCCGGCCATTACGACGAGGCCCTGACCCGGTTCCGCGAGCTGATCGCCGGTATTGATCGCGGCGAGGCGCAGGAGGAGTTCACCACGACCTTCTCGGACAACTTCGCCCAGGCGGCGATCGCCGCGGGCGAGTTCAACGTCGCGCGCCAGGCCTACGCGGCCGTTCTCGACCGGTTCGGCGAGAGCCCCAGCCTGCGGCAGAAGATCCAGGCGGACCTCAGGCGGCTCGACCAGGTCGGTCGCACGGCGCCGACGTTCACGGCCCAGGACATCGAGGGCCGGACGATCCGGTCGAGCGACCATCGCGGCAGGTACGTACTGCTGGATTTCTGGGCGACCTGGTGCGGGCCATGCGTTGCCGAGCTGCCCCGGCTCCAGGAGGCCTATCGCGCCTACCACGCCTCGGGACTCGAGATTGTCGGCATCAGCCTGGATGAGACGAAGGAGGCGGTGGTCGATTTCGTCAAGGCGCGCAAGATCCCCTGGCCGCAGGTCCAGGGTGCGGGCGGAGCGAGCGACCTGGTGCAGTCCTTCGGCGTGGTCTCGATCCCCGCGACCTACCTGATCGACCCCGAGGGGACCATCATTCGCCTGGACCTTCGCGGCAAGGCACTCGACGACGCGCTCGCCCGCCTGCTCAAGAAGCGGCCGGCCGGCGCGCAGGCCGGCGCCGTCGGCAGCCGCGCCGCGAACCCGACGCGGTAGCCGACGTCCTGCGATCATTCCACGGGCCTCCCGTAGCCGAACTGATCGCCCGCGCGCACCGGGCGATCACCGTCGAAGTCGATCTCGAGCAGCTTCTCGCTCTGGACGTCCTTGCCCGACTCGTCCTGGAGCGTCGCCACGATCTTGCGGGTTTTCGCGTCGACCACGTCGCCCGTCGACGGGTAGACAAGTTTGCCGTCGTTGCTGAACGTCACCCAGCCCGGCTCGTCGCGGAGGACGACCGAGGCGACCTGCTTCGGCGGCATCACCGTCGCGTCGAAGACGTGCAGCCGCCGGTTGAACGCATCGGTCAGCCAGATCTCGCGATCGTCGGGCGACATCGCGATCCCGTGGCTCGGGCAGCCGTGCCGCCTGGTCGGCCCCTGCTCGAAGCCCGCAACCTCGACCCGGTGGAGCTTCTTGCCCGTTGTGATGTCGCCCACCTCGAAGCCCAGTAACCTGTTCACGTTCACGAAACACAGCGTCTCCTTGCTGTTGATCGTGAACGGCCGGATGCTCGCGGCGAACGGGCCGACCGTGCCGACGATCTGGTGCGTCTTCGTATCGGCGACGGTGAGCCGCGGCGAGTTTAGCCCGGCGAGGAAGGCTCTCGTCCCCGACGGGCCGATGATCGTGTTGTGCGAGCCCGATTTCGGCGTGATCCGCGCGATCACCTCGCCGTCCCGGGCGCGAACGACGTACCAGAGCGGGCCCTCGAAGCTGGGCATGATGATGGTTGCACCATCCGGCGTGATTGCCATTCGGTCGCAGCCCGAGTCGTACCTGTGCTCCCACAGGAGCTTATCCGACGCCAGATCGATGCACATCAACTGCCGGATCGTGCTGACGTACAGCCGGCCCGTGCGGGCGCTGGCGCAGATCCCCTTGACGTTGATCGGCTTGCCCTGCTCGTCGAGCCCCGCGGTGGGGATGCGGCGCAACAGGCGATGGCCGTGGTCGATGTCGTAGACGAGCACGCCGTGTCCGCCGTACTCGAGGTAGTTGCGGATGCCGGGCTCGGCGACATAGAGGCGGCGCGAAGCCGGCGCGCCGTCGCCGGCCTCGGCGCCGCGCGGGGCCGCGAGGAACGCCAGCACCAGGAGTGCGGATGTGAGGAGTTGAGGGTGGGTCGAGGATTTCACGATCGAACCTCCTGGGCCATGAGCCGAAATGAACGTCAAACGCCGTTCGCGGACGGCTCGGCGAGCACAAAAAGGGCCTCGTTCTCCGGTTTCTTCATCGTCGAGACGAAGACCCCTCGCATCACGCGCCGCCGGGCGCCGATGAGCAGGTAGTTGAAGACGAAAGTATACAGCAGAGCGGGGGTGATTGCCGCGGCCTGCACGGCCGTCGCCAGACTCTCGTCGCCGATTAGAGCGACCATGGCGATGCCTCCGGCGGGGCTCAGGGCAAAGAGCGGAGCGCCGGCCCAGCGCTCTCCCGGGCTGGCGGTCGCGATCGCCTGGATCCAGCCGGCGGCGTTGGGCAGGAACCAGACCACGAAGAGGAACAGGGCAAAGTACATGTTGCCCCGCCTTGCGAACCGGAGCTGGAAGAACTGGTAGGCGAACCCGAAATAGGCGACGGTAAGCACGGTGAGTGCCAGAGCCAGCGGATAGGAGCCGGCCCGTCCCCAGGGGAAAAACTGAGACGGCTCGCCCACGGCCAGCAAGTGCACGGTCGTGCCGACCGCCAGGACGATCCCCGACAGGATTGCGACCGTCATCCAGCTCACCGAGAGATCATCCCACCAGGGCTGTCGAGTCTTGCCGAGCTTCTGGGCGCGATACAGGCCCTTGGCGTACTCCCACTGCGTGGCGGCGACGATGATCGTGAGGAGCAGAGCCGGCACTGCCAGGAGGTACAAACCCACGACCTCGTATGTATCGAAGTTTGCCTTCCGCCAGACGAGGCCGAGGACCAGCGTCGCGAAGGCGACCATCGCCAGGATCGCCTGCGGCCGGTTCAGCGCGTGCAGCCGGGCCGATTCCATCTTGCGGGTCGCGGCGAGCAGGACAAAGAACAGCAGCGGCGCCTGATAGATCAAGACCACCGGAACCGTGGGCAACGACAACCCAAAGAACTGAAGCCGGTGATTGTTCTCGACCCAGTTCGCCGAGAGGGCCCCGCCGCCGATCAGCGGTCCCCCGAAGAAGAACAAAAACAGGACGAACACGACCATCCCGCCGTTCGGCGTCTTCCCCCTGGTGATCAGCGAGTTGAGCAGTACCAGCGCGTGCAGGTTCCAGACCGTCACGAGCAAGAGGAGCATGAGCTGGACGAACCCCCGGAAGCTGGGGATGCCGAAGGCCATGCACAGCGCGGTGAACGGCAGCGTGGCGGCGAACAGCATGTACTCGCGGATCGGCGCGCCGAAGAAGAAGCCGAAGGTGAGCTCGGTCGGCGTCATTGGCGAGACGCGGTGGAAGTCGAGGATGCCCGAGTTTCGTGCCCCGCTGAC
>JAKAUH010000536.1 GCA_021818605.1 Planctomycetota bacterium | reverse complement strand
CCGATCTAGAAAGCTCCTCACAAACCATTGCGGGACCGGATCGGAAGTCGGTCAGGCTTTCCAGCCTGACGCGGTCGGCCCGGATCGGATCGGCCCGGATCGGATCGGATCGGGCGGAGTCAGGCTGGAAAGCCTGACCTACGTGAGGATCTTTCTCGCCGGGGTAATACGCCTCCCTTTTCCGCTGGACTTCTAGCTCAGTCGCGGATCGTTGAAAGGGAAAAGCGGCGAGCAGTGGGAGAAAGACGACGACCGCGCGCCGCCGCTGTGGGCAAGTGAGCGCCGCTCGCAGTATCGCGGGGAGTCCTCCAGGCTTGCCTGCCGCGCAGCGGCTTACTTGAACCGCTAACCTGATCTGACGCTCAGGACGCAGGTGGTCCGACACCCGGGGCGCATGGCGAATTATGCTCTGTACCCACCTCCAAAAGCGGATGCTTGCATCCGGCTTGGCGGCCACTTAATATTCTTGTAGTCTTCTTTCTCCACGATCTCCCGCCGCGTCGGGCGGGGCCGGTGGCGTCGGGTGCCTCGACTCCCAGAGCGCATGCCGTGTGGGGAAGAATGGCGTGGAGTTCGTCGGGGTCTCGTTGTCTGCACGCCCGGCTGGTCGCGTCACGAACCATGGTCAATGACGAAGTCCACGTCGGCTCGGTCGTCTCCGGGCCTCTGCTGCCCGAACCGGTCGAGGTGCTCGCCATCGTCCCCATGGGCGACGCGATCAAGCTCATCGGCAAGGGCTGCAAGACCGGACTCGTCCGCGACCCCGTCCTGACCCCCGCCCAGGTCGCACAACTCCGATGCCTGCCCCTGGCCGAGTCCTTCGACGGCGACCCGGCCCTCTTCCGCCTCGGCATCGAGGCCCAGCGGCTCGGCCTGGCCTACGAGTACGACCCCTACTTCTCCCTCTCCATCGCCCGCGTCGATCCCCTGCCGCACCAGCTTGAGGCCGTCTACGACTACTTCCTCAAGCTGCCCCGCATCCGCTTCCTCCTCGCCGACGACCCCGGCGCCGGCAAGACGATCATGGCCGGGCTGCTCCTGAAGGAGTTGAAGGCCCGCGGCCTGGTGCGCCGCACCCTGATCGTCGCCCCCGCCAACCTGACCTTCCAGTGGCAGCGGGAACTCAAGGACAAGTTCCGCGAGGGCTTCGAGGTCGTCCGGGGCGAGACCCTCCGGAGCACCTACGGCCAGAACCCCTGGCAGGAGCGCGACCAGGTCGTCACGTCGATCTCCTGGGTCAGCCGTATCGAGGACGCCAAGGAGAGCCTCTTGCGGTCCCACTGGGACCTCGTCGTCGTCGACGAGGCCCACAAGATGAGCGCCTACGCCGACGACCGCAAGACCCTCGCCTACCGCCTCGGCGAGTCGCTCTCGGGCATGACCGACCACTACCTGCTCATGACCGCCACGCCCCACAAGGGGGACGCCGAGAACTTCTGCCGCTTCCTGGCCCTGCTGGACAAGGACGTGTACGGCAACGTCAGCAGCCTGGAGGACGCCATGCGGCGGGGGGACGCGCCGTTCTACCTCCGGCGCACCAAGGAAGCCCTGGTCAGCTTCCCCGACCCCGACACCGGGCAGGTCAAGAAGCTGTTCACCCGGCGCGAGGTCAAGACGACGACCTTCGAGTTGAACGAGGAGGAGTTCGACTTCTACGACGCCCTGACCCGCTACGTCGAGGACCAGTCCATCCGGGCCTCGGCCGAGGACTCGGCGGCGGGACGGGCCGTCAGCTTCATCATGGCCATGCTCCAGCGCCGGATGGCCTCCAGCGTCTACGCCGTCCGGCGGTCGCTGGAGCGGATGAAGCAGAAGCGGGAGGAGATCCTGGAGGACCCCGAGGCGTACCGCCGCCAGCGGATCGAGCGGCGCATCCCCGAGGACTTCGACGAACTCCCCGACGACGAGCAGGCCGAGATCCTCGCCCGGCTGGAAGACGAGGTCGTCTCGGTGGACCCGGCGGTCCTGCGGGAGGAGATCGCCAGGCTGTCGTCCCTGATCGCCCAGGCGAAGCACCTGGAGACCCGCGAGGGGACGAAGCTCGCCAAGCTCAGGAGCGTCCTGACCGAGCACGGCATCTTCGACGACAGGGCGATGAAGCTGCTGCTGTTCACCGAGCACAAGGACACGCTCGACTTCCTCGTGGGCGACGGCAAGGACGGCCGCCCGCTTGGCAAACTCCGCGAGTGGGGCCTGGAGGTCACCCAGATCCACGGCGGGATGAAGATCGGCGACCGGGACACGCCGGGCACTCGCATCTACGCCGAGCGCGAGTTCAAGGAGCAGGCGCAGGTCCTGGTCGCGACCGAGGCCGCGGGCGAGGGCATCAACCTGCAATTCTGCTGGTTCATGATCAACTTCGACATCCCGTGGAGCCCGGTGCGGCTGGAGCAGCGGATGGGCCGCATCCACCGCTACGGCCAGGAGCGGGACTGCGTCATCCTCAACTTCGTCGCCGTCAACACCAACGAGGGCCGGGTCCTGGCCCGGTTGCTGGACCGGCTCCGCGAGATCCGCAAGGACCTGGGCTCGGATCACGTCTTCGACGTGGTGGGCGAGGTGTTCCCGGGCAACCTGCTGGAGAAGCTCTTCCGCGACCTCTACACCCGCAAGACCAACGTGCCGGACATCGAGGCGCGGATCGTCCGGGACGTGAACCCGGCGCGGTTCCGGGCGATCACCGAATCCACGCTGGAGGGCCTGGCCAGGAAGGAGTTGAACCTCTCGGCGATCGTGGGCAAGTCGGTGGAGGCCCGCGAGCGTCGGCTGGTGCCCGAGGTGATCGAGGACTTCTTCGTCCAGGCGGCGCCGGTGTCGGGATTGCAGGCCAGGGCGCTGGCGAAGGACGGGCACGTCTACCGGGTGGGTAAACTCCCGCGCCCGCTGCTGTCGATCGGCGAGCGGCTGGAGCCCCGATTCGGGCGGCTGGGCCGCGAGTACCCCAAGGTGGCCTTCGATAAGGCCCTGCTCCCGGCCGACCCGGCGCTGGAGTGGGTGACTCCCGGCCATCCGCTGTTCGAGGCGGTCCGGGAGGACGTGGTCGAGCGGGTCGCCGATCACCTGCGCAAAGGGGCGGTGTTCCATGGCCTCCAGCGGAACGACCCCGCCCGGCTGGACGCCTTCGCCGCGTCGATCAAGGACGGACAGGGCAATACCCTGCATCGCCGCCTGTTCGTCGTGGAGGCCGACATGACCGGAGCCATGGCGGTCCGGCAGCCGACGGTCTTCCTGGACGGCCTGGTGCCCGCGCCGCCGGGGACGAACGTTCCGAATGCGACCGACCTGCCCGACCGGGTCCGGGCCGAGCAGTTCCTCCTGGAGCGGGCGCTGCGGCCGTTCCTGGACGAGGTGACGACCGAGCGAGAGCGGCAGATCGGGACGATCCGCCGGCATGTCGAGATCTCGCTGAACACGCTGATCGACCGGCAGCAGACGCAGCTTGGCGAGTACCTGAATCGCCAGATCGAGGGGCACACCGTGCCGGGGCTGGACGGTCTGATCTCGCAGGCCGAGGCCCACCTGGACCGGCTCAACGACCGGCTGGAGCGTCGGCTGCGGGACCTGGAGATGGAGCGGCACTGCACGATCGCCGACATCGTCCACCTGGGCCGGGCCTGGGTCTTGCCCCACCCCGAGCGGACGACGCCCGCCCTGGCCCCGATGGTGCGGGACGAGGAAATCGAGCGGATCGCGGTGGAGGCCGCCATCCGGCACGAGGAGGCCCGGGGCTGGCAGGTCGAGAGCGTGGAGTCGGAGAATCGGGGGTTCGACCTGATCTCGCGGCGTCCCCACGCCGAGGACCCCAGGACGTTCGTGGAGGTCCGGTTCATCGAGGTGAAGGGGCGGGCCGGCGTGGGCGGGATCGCCCTGACGGCCAACGAGTTCAAGACGGCGCAGCGGCTCAAGGGGGATTACTGGCTCTACGTCGTCTTCAACTGCGCGGGCACGCCCGAGCTGAGCACGATCCAGGACCCGGCCCGACTCGGCTGGGTGCCGGTCATGCAGGTCGAGCATTACCAGATCGATCCGGGGAAGATCCTGGCCATCGGGAGCGAACAACCGGCGGGCGGCGCGACGCGATCCTGGTCGCTCAAATCGGGACATTCGTCCACGCGGCCGAAGCCGTTCGACTTTTGACGGGCCGTCCGCGAGGTCGAACCTGACCAGATCGATGCCGCAAGGATCCGGGCCGTGAAGGAGAGCCTCGCCGGGCTTGACCTGGCGACTCGACGATGAAACGCTGGAGGAGGGAGGATGGCTGTGCGCTTGTTCGTGCGGTGGGAGGGCGATCACCCGGGATCGGGTGCGACCGGAGGGGAAACCCCACGCCTCACCGATCAGGACTCGCCGGGGCATGGGGAATGACGGAGCACCCGCGGAAGCTGCGCACGCG
>JAKAUH010001168.1 GCA_021818605.1 Planctomycetota bacterium | reverse complement strand
GCCTCGGCTCGACCCCACTGATCCTCAACATGGGGGCATCGGCGAACAATACTGTCGATGTCGGCTGGAGCGACGCGGACCAGGTCGGGAACGTCACGATGACGACCTCCGGCGCGGGCACGATCGGCCTGACGGTGGACGATTTTACCGGCAGCGGAAGCTTCATCATCGGCGTGACGGCGACGACGATCAACTTCGTCGGCGGGGGAACCTTCGACTACAGCGGCGCCTCGCTGTCCTCGCTGATGCTTGAAACCGACAACTCGGGCGGGAACACGGTGAACGTCACCGGGACCCCCACCCTCACGCCGGCCGGCGCGATCCAGATCAGTACCGCCAGGGGCTCGGGGGACGAGTATGACCTGGGCAACGCCACACACGCCGCCAGCGGGCTCGGGAGCATCGACATCTCGACGTCCAGCGACAGCACGGCGATCCTGAAGATCGACGACTCGAACGGCGCGGCGGCCCAGACGGTCGACGTCTCGTCGTCGTCGGTGAGCTTCACGGGCGTCGGCGGCCCGACGTTCGGCTACAACGGTGGTTCATTCGCCAGCATGACGCTGGACTCGAGCAACCTCGGCGGGACGACGATCGCCGTCGCCAGCACGCCGACCATCGCCGGCGCGCTGACGCTGGCGCTGGGCAACGCGGGGGCCAATACCCTCTCGCTGGGCGACAGCACGGATCCGGCCAGCAGCCTGGCGAACGTGATGATCACGACGGGCGGCAGCACCGGCAGCTTGACCGTCGATGATTCGGCTTCTTCCAGTTCGGACAATGTCACCGTCACCGCCGACGGTCTCTCGTTCGGCAGCTCGCCGCTGCCGACGGTCACCTACACCGGGGTGACGCTCACTGGATTGACCTTCAAGGCGGCTGGCGTCGGTTCGAATATCGTGGGCGTCCAGGGCGCGTTCCCCGGGGCGAGCTCGAGCGCGGTCCTGACCCTGGCCATGGGTTCGGGGACGGGCAACGCGGTCACCCTGGGCGACAACTCGGCGGCCGCCAGCAGCCTGGGCTCCGTGACGGTCACGGGGTCCACCGATCTTACGATCGACGACACGGCCGACGTGATCTATCAGGCGATCGACGTATCGACGGATTCGGTGACATTCGGGACATCGGCGCCGACCGTCGATTTCAGCGGTGCGACCCTGGGCCAGCTCACGATCGATGCCCCGGCCGTGGGCGAGACCGCCATGATGGTGATCGGCTCGCCTGCCGCCTCGTCGGGTCTCGCGCCGGTGACGATCAGCGTGGGCCTGGCCGCGGGCGATACTCTGGGACTGGGCGACGCCACCCACGCCGCCAGCGGTCTGGGCGCGATCACCGTCACCACGAACGGCCTGCCCCCGAATAATGGGTCGGTCGCGCTTGCGATTGATGACTCGGCCGATACGAGCGGCCAGACGGTCACTCTCGGCGCAACCTCGCTGGCTTTCCAGGGCGGCTCGACCTTCAGCTATGGTGGTGCCGACCTGGCCGGCCTCGTGTTCGACGCCGGCTCGGCGGGCGGCAACACGATCACGATGACCGGCTCGCCCGAGCTGATTGCCTTCACCACCGACATCGTCACCTCGGCGCCCTCCGGCAATCCCGACGCCATTTCCATCGGCAACGCGGCCAACCCGTTCTCGACGCTCGCCGGCGACGTGAGAATCCAGGGCTCCGGAGCCGTCTCGCTCACGGTCGACGACTCGGGAAGCACGGCGTCGACGTCCTACATCTTCAACAACGAGTTCAGCGTCGGCGCCGTGCCCGTCGTCTTCTTCTCGACCGCGACCGGCCTGACGGGAATGACGGTCAAGGGGAGCAGCGGCGGCGATACCTGGGACGTCACCGGAACGCCTGCCGGCGTGACGACCGTCATTGACACGGCGCCGGCGGCTGGCAAGTCCGACTTTGTTACTCTCGGAGGAGCGACCGCCGGCACGGCCGACTCGCTCGCGGCGGTCACGGTCGACGGCGGCGGCGCGGGGACGACCAACCTGGTCGTCAACGACGTGAACGACACGACGTCGCGAACCCCCCTGCTCCAGTACGATTCCGCGGCCGGTCTCAGCGAGCTCACCGGCCTCTCGACGTCGACGCTCGCCTACAACGGCGGCGTCTCGCACGTCAGCCTGGTGCCCAGCTCGATCGCCGGCGTGACGACAGTGTTGACGGTCGATTTCAGCGGCGGCAATCCGCTGCCCATCGGCAGCACGGCGAGCTTCAGGTTTGATGGCGTACTCGGGTCGTCCAATACCCTGAACCTCCTGGGCGAGCTTCCGTCGTCGACCCCGTTCGACTCCGAGACCTACTCGCCCCTGACCAATGTCGCGGGCTCGGGGACGATCGCGTTCACGCAGGGCGGGAACAGTTCGACGCTGGACTTCGGCGGGTTGACGCCCATCAACGACACCGTGCCGGCGACGAACTACAGGTTCGTCGCGCCTTCGAGCGCGGGGGTCGTCGACCTCGCCAACGGCCCGATGTTCGGCGCGGTGACGACCGACACGATCTCCAGCGGCGACACGCCGTCGGCCTTCGAGCTGGTGAACTTCGCCAACAAGGCGAACGTCGTGGTGGATCTCACCGCGATGGCCTCGCCGGCGTATCTGCCGCCGCCGTCCATCGCGGCTACTGGCCTCGTCAGCCTGACCGTCGATTACTTCGGACCGAATACCACGGGCAAGACCCTGACCGTCAACGGCACCATGCCGGGGATGATCAATGGAATCCAGGTCGGGGGCTCGGGGAACACGGTCGTCGTCGAGAACGTCACGCCGGGCGGTCCGCTTTCGATCGTGAGCCAGCCGGGCAGCCCCGGCGCGGCCAACAACGTCTCGATCGGCGACGCCGGCAGCCTCGTGGGCATCCTCGCCGATGTCACGATCGACGGCCCCGCGCAATCGGTCAACCTGACGGTCGACGGCTCCGCGGCGACGACGCCGTACGGCGATCTGCTGCTGCAACACGACGCGGCGAGCCCGATGGCCGAGCTGTCCGGCCTGTCGCCGGGCGCGTCGATCGTCTACGACCCGTCGGCGATCGGCACATTCGCGCTGGCCACCGGCACGGGCGCCGACCACCTCACCGTGGATTTCGGCAACGGCAATCCCTTCGCGGGGCCGGGCACGCCGGCCGTCGGCTTCCCGCTCCAGTACAACGCCGGCGGGGGCGGCGATTCGCTGACCTTCCAGGACTCCTCGGACTCGACCACGCCGATCTTCAACTCCGAGGATTACGTCAGTACCGGCCCGAATAGCGGTAATGTCTCGTTCTTCGCCAGCAGCTCGTCGGGCACGCCGGTCTACCAGGGCGGGGTGCAGTTCTCGCAGCTCACGCCGACGGTCGACTCGACGCCCGTGACGAACTACACGTTCACCGCCCCGATGTCCGGCGGCGGGATCGCCGTCACCGACGCCGCCTCGCCCGGCTACGCCCTGATCTCCGACCCGTCGCCGAGCCCGACGTTCGAGTCGGTCGCGTACTCCAACAAGACCAACGTGGTCATCGACGCCTCACCCGTCAGTCGCAACAACTTCTTCCTGCTGAACAACGCGACGGCCGCGACGGGCCAGGCGACGCTGGCCGTCAACCTCGGGAGCGGGAATGACACGGTCGTCGTCTCGGCCAACCCGGCGGGAGTCGACACCACGCTCAACGGCGGGGTCGGGTCGCAGGCCATCACGGTCAACGGCGCCGGCCTGGCGGCCGGGACCAGCTCGTCCAACTTCAGGATCATGGGCGGCACCGGTCCCGACGTGATGAGGCTCAACGTCCTGGGGACGGGCACAACCGCGTCGCTGATCCCCGCCACATCCATGAGCCCCGCGATCGCAATCTTCGGCACGGGCGAGACGGCCACGTCGATGGAGTTCTCCAGCATCGGCACAATCCAGCAGTTCGCCACCAACCACGCGCCGACGCTGGCAACGCCCTCGCCGCTACCGACCATCTCGGCCCAGCCGGGCCTGCCGCTGGTGCATGTTCCGGTCGCGACCTTCCAGGATCCGGACCTCATTGAGAATCCAGCCTCGTTCGTGGCGGCGATTAACTGGGGCGACGGCTCGGCCCCGACGACCGGTACGATCACGGCCGTCCCGTCCACGCCGGGCGAGTATGTCATTTCCGGCAGCCACACCTACCAGGCGACCGGCAACGACACGATCAGCGTGACACTGACCGATCTGGGCGGAAGCTTCACCTCGACGCTCGCCAATGCGGATGGCACCGTCGTGCCGGTGACGACCCAGCTCGATCAGATCGCGGCCGTTTCCGGGACGACCGCGACGGCCTCGGTCGCCGACATCCAGCTCAGCTCGACGATGGCACTTTCGGCCACGGCCGGCACCTCGGCCTCGGGCGAGCTGGCGGTTTTTACCAACCCGAATGGCCCGACCGA
>JAKAUH010001174.1 GCA_021818605.1 Planctomycetota bacterium | reverse complement strand
CTTTGCGATCCGGAACCAGGCCAACAAGTGGATGACGCGGGCCGAGGCCGCCTGCGGTGAGGCCGTGCGGGCCCGGATCGGGGCGGCGCTGGAGGCGGCCGTGGCAGGCGTCCTGGGCCTGAGCGACCGGAGTTGGTTCGAGTTTCTGATCGATCCCCAGACGCACTCGCCGGTCCTGCTCTTCCACTACCCATCATCGCAGCCGGCGGGGTTCGACTACCTCCGGCGCTCGGTGAAGCTGGAATTCGGCTCGCTCACCGACCAGCAGCCGACCGGGCGCCACCCGGTCCGGCCGTGGTTGGCCGAGGTGCTGCCGGCGGCGTTCCCCGACTGGCGATGCGAGGTCGTGGCCCTGGAGGTGGAGCGGAGCTTCTGGGAGAAGGCGACGATCCTGCACGCGGAGTACCACCGGCCGGCGGAGAAGCCGACGCCGGACCGATTCTCGCGGCATTACGCCGATCTGGCGGCGCTGGCGCGGCACCCGATCGCAAGCCGAGCAGTCGACCGGCCCGATCTTCGCGACCGCGTCGTCGCGTGGAAGGGGCGATTCTTCGGGAGTACGTGGGCGAACTACGAGTTGGCGCGGCCCGGGACATTCCGGCTCGTCCCGCCCGCGGGGCGCGTGGCTGTGCTGCGGCGCAACTACCAGGCCATGCGGGACATGTACCTCTCCGAACCGGCGAACTTCGACAGATCCTCGCGACACTGGCCGAGTTGGAAGACCGCATCAACTCATAGAACAGCCCGGCGACCGATCAAGGTACATGTCCGGTGAGCGGCGGCGCGCCGTCACTTCGATCAGGACGATTGGTGTCCGTCGCACGGGCCGTCAGCGTGCGCCGGTGCGTTTCCTCGAGGTCATGCGGCACGGGCTGCTCTTCGACGCCACCGGAAAAACCATCGATTGCGCGGGTAGGATTTGTGTCGCATGGCCTGACTCGTCCGACACCCACGAAACCGGCCAGGGGTCCGGTCAGACCGCAGATGAATCCCAGACCCGGGCTCGGGTCAGGGGGGCGTCCGGGCGCCGATACGGGCGGCATATTCGCTGGAGATTACGACCACATAAAATAACTTCAATTATAAGAAATTATATCGTCATCACAATCGAGCTTTCACTTCGCCGAGGGGGCTTTGGCCGTTTTCACCGCCGGGAACCGGATCTCCACCCGGCGGCCAAGGGCTGTGGCGATCCTGCGGAGCATCGCGAGGCTGTGACCGGTGTAGTCGGCGTCCTCCAGGCGGCTGATCACCGAGGCGGTGGTCCCGACTCGCTCGGCCAGCGCCTGCTGCGTCAGCTTCGCCCCGCTCCGTAGCCGGTAAATCGTCCGGGCGACCTCAGCCTCGGCGCGGATCTCTTCGAGCAACGCCTCGGACTCCGCGTCCCCTTCGACGAAGCGGCGGCGGAGAATCTCCACCGCGTCGGTTGTCTGCCGTCGTTTCTTGCCAGCCATGTCATTCCTCCGCCAATGTGTGTCGCTCCGGGGCTGCCGCGAACTTCCTCATACGCGCGAGGGCCCTGTCGATCTCCTCGCCGGGAACTTTGTCTTCCTTGACGAGACCGTGGGCCAAAACCGCGACGGTTCGTCGCACGACCGGTTGACCACTATCCTTGGACCGATGCTTGACCGACCCCCGTTTGACGGTCTTGGGGCCCTCCGACCGGTCCGCCTCGGTGTGGAACGAGTAAAGGATGCGGTACTGGACATGGTTAAGGCTGACTCTCAGCTCGTAAATCCCGTCGCGGAGCAAGTTCGCCTCGGGCCGGCGAAGGTCGTAACCCAACTCTCTCAAGCGTTCGATCCGGACGAGGCACTTGAGTCGTGCCTTGAGAGGCAGACCGCCAAGCCAATCGAGGACAGGGACCGTGCCGTCATTGTCGCGGTAGAAAACAACTGCGGTGCTCGGCATTGTCGATAACCCCCGGCCTCCAGACCGGTCGAGTATCCGCAAATCTGCGCAATGAGTCAAGGTATGCGACTTCGCAATGTTGCGAAAATTGCGACTACCGGAGCAAAGCGGGTGAGAAGGCGGCGTCCAGGACGTTATAGGTGTCACATGCGCCGCATTCTGACGCGAGCGAACATAATGTTCGTTTCCGGACGTGGTCGCTCGTGCTCCCTCCGCTCTATCCGGGCGGCTGCCCTTGCACGCCGGGCGCTCCCCGTTCACCTTGTGGTCCCGGCTCGCCGCGCTCGCCGCTGGGCCCGCGTTCCCCCCGGGGTCCCGGCGGACCGGGATCGCCTTTCGGTCCCCGAAGGATACGGATCAGCTCCTCGTCGGAGCGCAGTCGTTTGGCGATGCGTTCCTCCTCGGACTCCAGCGACTGGCTCGGCCACGTGCCGTACATGGCGATGACCACCAGCAGGAACAGGCCGAGAAGCAACGATCGCCGGGCTGCCCGAAACAGATCAACATAGAAATCAATTCTGTCGTTATTGTGACTGGCGCTTTCGTAGTATTCGCCTATCATGGATTTCTTGATGTCGTCGGCGCTACCATTGGCACGGTCGGGATGCAACTCCGGGACGTTGTAGGTTCCCACGCCGAAATGGGTCAGGATGAGGTACGCCGTGATGAAGATGCAGACCAGCGGCAGGAGGCCGAGCATCGGCTGGGGCAGCCGGGGGATGACGGCGATCACTAGGGGCAGGAGTATTCCGCTGATCGTCAGAAACGTCTTGTTCTTGTCGTCGAGCGCGGCCTTGCGTTTCTCGGCCCGCTCGTACGCTTCCTTGGCCAGCCCGAGAACCTCGTCGATGGCTTGGATGGAAGAAGAATCGGCGATGGCCGGCGATTGATTCGGGTGTATATATTTCTTGTTGCGGACCTCGTCGAGGCTGCACTCGATCCGGAACAGCCGCATCAGCGCCCAGACGAGGATGCTACGCAGCGCCATGAGCGACCTCATGGCGCGATCGCCGACATCGCGGAGATGCTTCCAGACGGCGGCGAGTGTGGGGCTCTTGGCCATCGGGTTTGGTCACGGTCTCGAAAAGGACATGATGAAGGCTTGGGCGATGTCAAAACCCCCCGCCAGGTCGAGCCACGCCCATTGCCCATTTGGATTCACTTCGAAGAAGACCCATTCGCCCGCCGCTGTGACCGCCATGTCGATCGCCGAGAAGCGTAGGCCATAGCTCCTTACCAGTCTCAGGATGGCATCACGCATGCCGCTGTCGATCTCTATCGGATGGTAGCGGACATCGTCCATATTGTTGCGGCGAATGTCCAACCGCTGGCGTCCCTCGCCGTCATCGGCGCGTAGTCCCGCCGCGATGACCGTGTCGTCAACGACGCAAATGCGGACGTCGAATGCCTTATCCTGCTCCTGCTGGAAGAGCGCGGGACAGTTGGCGACGAGCGAGATCCTCTCCAGATGGGCCGGTGTCACACGGTTGGCGTAGAGATGCGTATCCTGACTGCGCTTGGCCCTTTCCAGGTATCCATCGCCCAGGGGCTTCACGACCACCCTGCCGTCGCATTCCTCCCAGAAGCGGCACACGCGATCCGGGTCCTGGGAGATGAGAGTCCGCGGTACGTTCAGCCCGAACCGCACCGCCCGGGATAGCTGCTCCATCTTGTGGGACGCACACACGTTGAGGGCAGGGTGGTTCATCCATGCTGTCATGGGGATGTGCCCGAGGAATCCTTCGAGCGCCTCGCTCCACTCCGACAGGGTTTGGGCACGCTCGGCCGCCTCCATCTCGAGGGCGAGGTTCAACGGCTCGGGCCGCCGGTACCAAACGTGAGAGAACTGTGTGGCAGGCCACACGTCCCCATCGTACTTCAGAGTCGCCTCTCCCCGGTCGTACGCGATCCGGACTCGGGTCATGTCGGTGTCGCTGTCGAAACGCCGAAACGGGACGCCTGACTCGATCAGGCGTCCGCACAGATAATCGGCGGTCGCATCTGTGCTGTTGCTGATGATGAGCAGCATTAGGCGCCGAAGGTCCGGTAAGCCGCGTGCGTCCGATGCTGGTCACCCGTCTCGCGCGATTTCGTCTCCGTACCGACGCCGAACGTCAAGTACGCCCTTTGCTGGGAGTGGTCGGGCTTCTCGCGGTCGCCATCGCCGGTCTTTGTGCCGGCTACGAAGGAAGCCTGCCGCTGATCGCCCGTCTCCCTCGACCGGGTTTCGGTCCCCGATGATCGGTGGTCAGCGACGTCGTCGCACGCCTCTTGAAACTGCAAGAGAAAAGTCGTGATCATGTCGGACAGCGCTCCGATAGACTCGTGTCGGCAGCATTGCGTCGCTGCCGGGACCCTGCATTGTAGCAAGTAGCCCAACGAATTCGACAGGCGGTTCCGCGAGGGAATGGTGGAGGGGTGCGGCAAAACTACCTGGCGTGCTCAACCCGTTGGCCGAAGCAGGCTTTTCCATTACCAAGATC
>JAKAUH010000665.1 GCA_021818605.1 Planctomycetota bacterium | reverse complement strand
ATTCGCGGCGCTGTTGCGCGACCTGGCCGACCGGCGGTTGCTCAAGCGCACGGTGGTGCTCTGCTGCGGCGAGTTCGGCCGGTCGCCGCGGGTCAACCCCCTGGGCGGTCGCGACCACTGGCCGAGCGGGTTCAGCCTGGCACTGGCCGGAGGCGGAATCCGCGGCGGGCTGGCGCTGGGAGAAACGGATCCCGAGGGAATCCAGGGACCGGTGCGCCCCACGACAATCGAGGACGTGCACGCGACGATCCTCTCGGCCCTGGGGCTCGATCCGGGCAAGGCGAACACCGCCCCGGCGACGGGCCGGCCGATCAAGCTGAGCGCCGGCCGGCCGATTCGCGAGCTGCTGGCGTGAGGCATCGCTGGCCCTGAGACAATGGGGACAGGCATCTCGAAGACTCGGAGCCAGCCCCCGTTTTTCCGGGCTTGTTACCGCTTCTTCTTCAACAGGTGTTCCAGCACGGCCCTGGCGAAGCCGGTGAGCCACTCGGTGCGGCGGGTCGATTCCAGGTGGCGCGAGAGCGCGGCCTGCATGCCGCCGGCGCCCCAGTTCTGGCCCTGCTCGACGTACTCCAGGAACGATGAGCCGGTGAGCTGGGTCAGGTAGGCCATTGTCACGGCCTGGACGACGCCGCCGGCCATGAAGCCGAGCGGGTTGAACTTGAGCAAACCGCCCAGGACGCTCGCCGCGGCCTCGGCGACGCCCAGCTTGAAGAGGGTGTGGACCATCTGCCGGCCGACCTGTTCGATGTACTCGGCCGAGAGCTGGACGTCGTACACGGCGGCGATCTCGCTGAGCATCCGAAGCTGCACGGCTCCAGCGGCCATCGGGCCGAGGGCCAGCACGGGATTGGCGAAGGCAGTGACTGCGGCGATCCACTGATGCCGCTCAATGATGGAGCGGGCCTTCTTTTTGCGCTCGGCGGCGAGGCGGGCCCGCTCGGCCCGCTCCAGTCGGCGCGCCTTGAGAAGCAGGTTGCCGGCGCGGAGGGATGGGCCCTCGCGGGCGAGGATCGCGGCGACGCGGGACTCGAGGGCGTCAAGGTCGGGCGGCTCCTCCTCGAGCGTGGTCTCGGTCGAGCCGTCGGGCCGTCGAGCGCGGACCGTGATCGGAGCGGGATTCGCGGCGATCGCGACGACGTCCTCGGTCGGGATGAGGCCGGCCAGACGCTCGTGCAGCTTCGCCAGGATCGCAACACGGTCCTGGTCGCTCAGCCGGTCCTTCTTGTTGAGGGCGACGACGGCCCGTTTGCCCTCGCGGATCATTTCCGAGAGCATCTGCCGATCGGCTCGCGCCATGTCCTGATCGACGAGGAAGACCAGGAGATCCGCCTGGAGCGCCAGCTCGACGGCTTCGGCCTCACGGGCCCGGCCGGCGTCGCCAGGTTCGCCGAGGCCGGGAGTGTCGGTGAGCAGCAGCGTTCCCTCGACGCCCTCGACGCTGTGCGTGTGGGTGCAGCCGTGGGTCGTGGTGCCCATCAGGGCGCCAGTCGCCCCCGCCGAGCGGCCGAGGAGCGCGGCGATGAGCGAGGTCTTGCCGACCGGTCCGGTGCCCAGGACGACGACGTGGAACCGGCCCGCGTCGCGGGGCCCTGCGCCCTCGGTCGTCCGGCCTGCACCTGCGTCCGCCATCGCGGCACTCCGGGTTCAATGTGGCTGCGGTTGGGTGCGTCGACCCGACCTGGCCGCCGCCTTGACGATTATAACGGTCCCCCCACCCCGGACGAGGTGCCATCCGGAGAAGCCCGGCCCCTGGGAGGAGGGTCGTAGGGGTGTGATGATCGGCGGTCCGGACTTTGCATGCCGCTGGCTATTGGTTCAGCCGGGATGATCCTATTATAATCAGATAGCAGGCGGAGTCGGGTTCGGCATGCCGCCCGGCATTGCCCATCCGGTCATCTCATCCTGAGCCGGACCACCTCGAACCACGAACTGAACGGAGAAACCGCAGATGTCGGAACAGGCCATGACCGCCGAGACACCCACCTCCGATCCCCTTCGCGCCACGGCCGACGCGATGTCATTGGCCCTCCAGGCGGCGAAGGACGGTGCCGCCGATGCACGACAGCGTGTCGATGAGATGCTGCCGGCCATCGGGGGGTTTGTCAGCCGGCTCACGTATACGACCTGCTACGCTGTCTCATACGGTGTGGTGTTTCCCAGCCTGCTGGTAGCCCGGGCCGTGCCGAAGGATAACCCGATCATTCACGGCCTGGCGGACGGAGCCCGCGCGGCCCGCGACGCCATCCATTCGAGCGGTACTAGCCCGGTGGCGGAGCCGGCCTCCGAGCATCCTCACATCATCGTACCCGGCGAGGAGTCCGCCGGCTGATTGACCCACCCGGAGGTGCCATCTTGATCCGTTCGCTTGCGCGTCCCGCGGAGGCTGGCACGCTCGGCCGGTTCCGCAGCGACCTTCTTCGGCGATACCCCGAGCGGAGCCGGCAGGCGGAACGAACTTCCGAGCTCGAGGCAACCCGCGAGACCGATGAAGCGACGATCCGACGGCTGGAGAAGCTCCCGCCCGAGGTAGGCGTCCTGCTCATGGTCGTCGGGGTTTTCGGCATCCTGCTGCCCGGGCCGGTGGGCTCGCCGTTTCTGCTCGCAGGTGGAATGACACTCTGGCCAGCGAGCTTCCGGAAGATGGAGGACTGTCTCCATCGGATCTCGCCGCGGCTCTATGCCGAGGGGATCCGCCAGCTCGAGCGCTACCTGGCCGACCTGGAGCGCCGGTTTCCCGGCACGACTCGATAGGGACCGATGATCCCGGTTGATCCACGGGGCCGAGAGATACGACGATGAATCAGCAACTTACCGAGGACGAACTGAACCGTAACGCCATTCACGCGGCGGACGCCATGGACGTCTCACCAGCGCCGGAATCGGCCGCTCGAGCGCCGGGATCTGAGCCCAGCCTCGCGGTTCCCGCTTCTCGGGATCTCGGATTGATGCTTGTCTCGGCCGGGATTATCGGGGTGGTGCTACCCGGCCCCGGTACACCGGCGCTTGTGGCCGGGGGCCTGATGCTGTGGCCCAGGGCGTTCGGCAAGGCCGAGCAGTGGATGCGGCGCCGCTTTCCCGAGGTGCACCGCCAGGGGATCAGCCACATCAACCGCTTCCTCACCGATCTCGAGCGACGTTATCCCGGTACGACCGGGGGCCGGGACGACGCACCACCCTCCACATCACCCTGAAGGCCCTGCAGATCGCTTCGACCCGTTCATATCCAGCACTCGTTCTGCGAAGATCGGCACAGTATTTGTAAGGGTTTTCCTCACAGTGCCCGCCGGCACCCAGATCCAACGCTGGGCCGAGGGCCATTGCGGGGTTGTCCGATCCTGAAGAATCGACAGGGAGTGACGCGAAGTCGCCTCCCGGGGATGGGATCGCCTCGTGACGGAGTCGGTGAGATATCAGGAAAACGACCGGGTCAGCCCGGCCGTTCCAGGCCCTCCGCGCGCCGAGGCTCGGTGCCAGGGGGAGGCACCCTGATCGGTCGGGACGAGCGTGTCGGAGAGACTCGTGAGGTCCTGGAGAGCTGGTCCGACGAGGCATCCGTCATCATGAAAGCGAACGAACCGGAGTCGCTGGCGGCGGGACGGGTCCCGCCGCCGGACGATCGACTTTGTCTGGAGACGATGCTGGGACTCCAGCCGTTTCCTTGCCTGATCGTCGAGAATCGGACGGCACGGGCCGTGCTCGCCAATGACGAGGCTCGGCGGCTGGCGTTCGACCGGCTGGGGGCGGGTCCCTTGCCGGACGAGGGATTGTGGTCGGCCGTGGCCGATGACGGGTCGTCGATCGAGCTCGCGCAGGTGATCCCGTACCTCCTCGGCCGGTCCGACCCGGGCGATGGCGTGGAGTTCGCGCTGTCCGAGTCCGGAGGGTGGCGGTCGTATCGCGTTGCCACGAGGCCCCTGCCCCGCCGGGAGGGAATGGACGAGCTGTCGATGGTCACGTTCCTCGACGTGACCGGCCAGAGGCGTGCCGAGCGAGCTCTGCGGGATGCCATGCGGGCGCGGGACGAGCTGTTCTCGGTGGCCACGCACGAGCTGAAGGACCCGCTGTTCTCGCTCCAGCTTTCGCTCCAGCTTTTGCGGCAGATGTCCGAGCTCGAGAGCACGGTCCCAGCGCACGTCTCACAACACCTGGAGGTAGGCGAGCGCCAGATCGGGCGGCTGACCCGGCTGATCGAGAACATGCTCGATGTCGCCCGCATCGGGCACGGCGGGATCGAGCTGGAGTTCGAGCCGCTCGATCTGAGCGAGCTGGCGCAGCAGGCGGTGACGCGGTTTGCCGAGCAGGCGGTGACGAGCGGGGCGACGCTGACGGCCGAGCCGGCGCAACCGGTCGTGGGGCGATTCGACCGGCTCAAGATCGAGCAGGTGATGGCGAATCTGCTCT
>JAKAUH010000576.1:2295-4407 GCA_021818605.1 Planctomycetota bacterium | reverse complement strand
GGCCGGGCGACCGACCGTCGGCTTCGCCGATGTCAAGGCCGTCGCCGCTCCCGTTCTGAATCATCGGCTGATTCTCAATTACAAGGCGCGGCTCGATCGCGTGGACGCCTTCGCCGTCGTCCGCGACGTACTTTCCGGCCGCCCACAACGAGCCGTACTCGAAGCCCAGCTCGACCAGCCCCTTCGGCAGGTTGCGGACCGTGAACTGCCCGGCCGCGTTCGTGCGGGTGGACAGGCTCCGCAGGGCGAAGCCGCCGGAGGGTGTCACCCAGCAGCCTTCGATGGGTCGGCCCTCGGGATTCACCACGGTCCCGTTCAGGGAGACGCCAGGCTCCATCGGGATCGGGTCGAGCGTCTGCGGAGCGTCTCCCGCGCCCGGCCGGAAGGCAAAAATGGGAGATTGCTGGGTCGCGAGTCCCTCTCTTCTCAGCACGAGCGAGAGATCCGATGGTTTTCCTCTCACATCGTGGCGTGGGATCGCATGAAGCAGGAAGCGACCGTCGCGATCCGTGATCGCCTCGTGATCCCTGTCGTCGGGGAAGACGCCGCCACCGCCGTTACCCTCGCGGATGTGGAACGCCGGCGCGACGCGGACTCCCTCGATCGGCTGGCCACCCTGGTCGACGATGCGACCGGAGAGGTTTCCGAGCGCCGCTCGACCGGCCTCGTTGAAGACGACGCGGATTGCAAGCCGGCCGTCGACGAGGGTCGGTTCCACCCGCCCCATGTCGCCGATCTTGATCGACCGGCCGGCTCTGTCGGGGATCTCGCGCGGCGCGGCGCCGATCGTCGCCGTCCGACCGGAGTCATCCTTCAGACGGAAGCCGCCGTCGATCCGATCGATCGTCTTCACGGTTTCCGGGCGAAAGCCCGAGGTCCATTCGAGCGGGATCCCGACCGGCATCGATGCGAAGGACCGTGATCGCGGCTTACCTCTCTCGGCCCCTGCCATCACCTTGCCCGCTTCGGTCGGGAGGGTCAGGTCCGCCCGGCCGTCCTTGTCGGCTTCACACTGCAGGAAAGTGCCCGAGGTCGATGCTCGAATCGAGCCGTGAACCGGCCCCCCGTCGGCACCGATGAGGCGGAAGGGCCAGACGATCCCGCGCCGTACGACGTAATCCTTCCGGTGGACCGGCTGCGCCGCCGACAGGACGAACGTCTCCTGCGACTTCATGTTGCCGGGCGCCCAGTAGCCGACCGGGGCCTGGAAGGTCCACGCCCGCACCTGGCCGGGCGGGAGATCGACGGCGAACTGGCCGTCCTTGCCCGAGATGATCCTGCGATCCCGATCGGGATCGCTCGACGCCGTCACGTCGCCGAGCATGACCGTGAACCACCCGCCCTCGACCGGCTCGCCGGTCCTCTCGACCTTCACTGAACCGATCAGCCGGTAGGCGACGGCAGGTTGAGTCGTCCTGGCTTTCGGTGCCGATGCCGATGCCGGTGTCGGGCCGGCGGCCTGCGCGATGCGGTCGCGGCCTCGTTCGTCGGCTGATCCGGCGAGCGCATGCCACGCCAAGGAACCGGCCGTAGTGCCGACAAGCAAGATCGCCGCCGCAGTTCTCAGACGGTGGAACAGCATGGAATACAGTACCCCCCTCGCCAGGACGGCGGCCATGTTGCCCGCCGTGAATCCCCGCGCGATGCGACTGGTGGAATGGATCAACGCCAGTGGAACGGCCGCCTGGGCCTGGCTGGCCGCGCCGGCCGCGAGGAGGCCCGCCGGGACACCCACGCCGCGCCGGATCAGCCGGTGGCGCAGCCGTTCGCGTGCCCGGGCCAGCCGGCCCTGAATCGCCGCCGTCGAGAGGCTGAGTCGATGCGCCGCCTCGGCGTAGGTCAGCCCTTGCAGGTAGCAGAGGACGACCGGCGCTCGCAGCCGGTCCGGCAACCGACGGATCTCCTCGTGGAGGATCTCCCGGTCTGGGTCGTCCTGCGGGGGAAGATAGCCCTCCGGGCTGCGCTCCGCGATGATTCGGTTGAGCGCCCGCCGGCGCGCGGCGCCGCGGTGAACCCGAGCGGCCACGCGGTGGGCGACGCCGAACAGCCAGCTCGCAACTGACTCACCTCGGCGGATCGACCCGGCCCGGTCGGCCAGGACGAGGAAAACAG
>JAKAUH010000576.1:0-2285 GCA_021818605.1 Planctomycetota bacterium | reverse complement strand
TGGAAGGCATCGTCGGCATCATGGGCGTCGTGGAGTAAGCTCCGGCAGACCCGGAGCACCATCGGACCGTGCCGGATCACCAGCTCCTCGAAGGCGGCCTCCGCGGCCTCGTCGCTCCGCGAGATGAAGCAATCCAGGAGCTGAGCGTCGGACATCGTGCCGATTGCCCCGATGTTGAACAGCCGGTGCACCTGCCGGATCACGCGGTCGGAAGGGCGGCGTCCCATGGCTTTCGGTCCCCCTGGTTTTCGGTCTCCACAGGGTAGTTCCCGCCGACCCGAGGTCCCTAACGAAAACTTTTCGGACAGTCGCATATCCCTTCGCGTGCCGCCCCGGCAGGTGGGGGCGTCGGGCGGGAGGTGAGCCGGGCGCGAACCGTCGCCGCACTCCTCTGCCTGGGCGAAGCCCCTGTCAGCAATGAGGGGCTCTCATTACGGCTGATAGAGGGGAACCCCCGCGGCATGCGCGGCCGCCTTGATCGGAGCGTCCAGCGTCGCCAGGGGGACGCCTTCGCCAAGTGCCAGCTCGAGGTAGCTGGCGTCGTACGCGCTCAGACCGTGGCGGCGAGCCAGATCGAGCGTGTCGGACCGGGCCCGGGCTTCGGTTTCACCGTCCACTCCCGGCCGACCATGGCTGCGTCCTGGCTCTCCTCGGGTTCCGGCGGAGCCAGCACAGCGACCGGTTTGCCCCGGTTGGTGATGAGGATCCGCTCTCCCGCCGCCACGCGCTGGAGCAGGCGGTTGAAATGGGTCCTTGCCTCAACCGTGCCGACCTGGATCATGGCTCCTCCGCGGGCGCTCATCTCTCCCTGAGCGGCGAAATCGCCGGGACGCTCAGGCGAGGATCTCTCTGACGATGTTACCCGAGACATCGGTCAGCCGGTAGTCGCGGCCCGCGTGGCGGTAGGTGAGCCGGGTGTGGTCGAGGCCCAGCAGGTGCAGGATCGTGGCGTGGAAGTCGTGGACGTGCACGCGCTTCTCGGCGACGGCGATGCCCAGCTCGTCGGTGGCGCCGTGGACGATCCCGCCCTTGACGCCGCCGCCGGCCAGCCAGGATGAGAAGCACTGGTGATGATGCTCGCGCCCGGCGGCATTGGGTGCGGCGTTGTACGGCGTCCGGCCGAACTCGGTCGTCCAGACGACCAGCGTGTCGTCCAGCAACCCGCGCGACTTGAGGTCGACGACCAGCGCGGCGATCGCGCGGTCGACGTTCCGGGCGCGGGGGACGTGCTCCATCATGTTGCCGTGCGCGTCCCAGTTGTTCGACGAGCCCGTGTCGATCAGCTCGACGAAGCGGACCCCGCGCTCGGCCAGGCGGCGGGCGACCAGGCACTGCCAGGCAAAGCCGTCGGTGCGGCCCCGCTCCATGCCGTACAGAGCCAGCGTCGCGTCGGTCTCGCCCGAGAGGTCGAAGGCCTCGGGCGCCTCGCGCTGCATGCCGTAGGCGGTCTCAAACGAGCGGATCCGCGCCTCGAGCGCGGCGTCGGCGCCGCGGGCGTCGAGGTGTTTGTGGTCAGCCTCGGCGATCGCCTCGAGTTCCAGCCGCTGGAGCGCGTCGGAGCCGGACAGCCGGCGGACGTTGGCGATCGGCGTCGGGCCGGGGACGATGTGCGTCCCCTGGTGGCAGCCGGGCAGGAAGTCCGAGCCCCAGGTCTGCGTGCCGGCATAAGGGACATGAGGCGCGATCGCCATGAACGACGGGAGGTTGCGGTTCTCGGTGCCCAGGCCGTAGCTGACCCAGGCGCCCATGCTCGGCCGGGCGAAGGTGAACGACCCGGTGTGCATGCCGAGCGTCCCCTCGTAGTGATTCGTGTGGTCCGACGACATCGAGCGGATCACGCACAGGTCGTCCACGATCGAGCGCACGTGCGGGAACAGCTCGCTGACCTCGGTCCCGCACGAACCCCCCGGGTGAAAGGCGAACTGCGGCGCCTTCAGGTACATCGTGAAGTCGCCCAGCCGGCCCTGAAAGTTATCCACGCGCACCGACTTGTTGCCGCTGGCGAACAGCCGCGGCTTGGGGTCGAAGCTGTCAACGTGCGAGACGCCGCCGGTCATGTAGAGCAGGATCACCCGCTTCGCCCTCGGAGCGAAGTGCGGTGCCTTCGGCGCCAGCGGGTCGACGGCCGAGGGGCGCCCGGTATCCGCGGCCGCGCCGGCCAGACCCTCCTCGGCCAGCAGGGCATTGAGTGCGAGTGCGCCAAATCCGCCAGCCGCCAGCCGGAGAACCTCTCGCCGCGTGGGCGTCGGCCGTTCGTGTTCGTGCCTGGTCTTCACGGCGAATCC
>JAKAUH010000406.1 GCA_021818605.1 Planctomycetota bacterium | reverse complement strand
GATCGGCACATTGACGTAATGCCAGGCGGAGGAGCCGCGGATGCCCCGCGCGTGCTCGTCGGCCCAGGTCGAGGCGTCGGCCAGCGACTCGCCGGGGTCCAGCAGCTCGCGGACGGCCGCGCGGGCCCGGGGTGTCAGCCGAGACTCGGCCACCCGTCCCGCCGCGCGGTGGCCCAGCCGCCCCCAGGCCCACGACGAACCGGGCATCGCCCCGAGCAAGGCGGCGATGAGCAGGCTTCCGACCAGAATCCGCCGACAGGGCCGCCTTCGCGGCACCGGCGTGGGGTGAATCGAGCCATCGGATCGCCGTCGGGCGAGGGGCAGACATGTCGTCGAGACGTCCATCGCGGCATCTCCGGATCAACTCGATCTCCCCGGCGGACCCCGGCTGCTCCTGCGTCCGGGTGCAACCGCCGAGGCCGCCGGTCCGTGATCGGGGGCGGCTCGGACTCCCCAGCGGCCGCGTTCCAGGATAGCATCAAAGGGAGCGACGTGCGCGGAGGGCAAGCGCGGCCGCCGGCCAGGTGCCCCGCGGCGGTCGTCATGCCAGGTGCCCGGAGCCGAGGCGATCGGCCCATCCGACCCGGACGGCCCGGGCGGATGCCGGGTCCCGCCGCGACCCCAACAGGCCCTGATAAAAGAGGAGACGGGCTCCTTGAAGACTCGGAGCCAGTCCCCGTTCTATCTGGGCTTCTACCACGACGAGAGACGAGAAAGGTCCAGAATGGCGTTGGTCGACCCCTACATGCCCTGCCCGTGCGGCAGCGGCCAGAAGTTCAAGTGGTGCTGCCAGAAGGTCGAGACCTACGCCGAGCGCGCCCAGCGGATGGCTGAGAGCGGCCAGATCGAGTCGTCGCTCAAGCCGCTGGAAGAGGGGCTCGCCAGGTTCCCCGGCAACCCGTGGCTACTGATCCGCAAGGCGCTGGCCGAGGTCGAGCTCAAGCGGCTCGACAACGCGAAGGCGACGCTCGCGACGCTGCTGAGCCATGACGCCGGCCACCTCGGCGCCTACGCCTTGCGGACGCGGCTGGTGCTCGAGACCCAGGGCCCGGTGGCAGCCGTGGGCTGGTTCCACCAGGGCCTCTCGGCGATCGTGCCCGAGCATCGGCGGGACCTGGCAGCGCTGACCCATTACCTGGGCGTTGCCCTGGCCGAGGCGCATCATCCGATCGCCGCCCGCCGGCACCTGGAGCTGGCCGCGGCGTGGGCCGGTGACTCGGACAGGGACCGGGTGATCGAGCGAGCGCTGGGTCAGCTCCGCGCCAACCCGCGGATCTCGGCCTGGGAGAAGAACCCGTACCGACTGCTGCCGGCGCCCGCCGGGGCGACCGACGCGTTCCGCGAGTCGTTCGAGCGGGCGATTGGCTGGGCCGAGGAGGGGCTGTGGTCGGCGTCGGCCTCGGCGTTCGAGCTCCTCTCGGCGGGTTCGACGGCCGGTGCCGTCGCCGACCACAACCGTGGGTTATGCTGCCTCTGGATGGCCGAGGAGAAGTCGGGCGTCGCCGCGCTGCGGCGCTACGTCGCCCGCGTCGGGGCGACGACCGAGGCGGTCGACCTCGAAGCGCTCTGCCAGATCCTCGACCCCGGCTCGACGGGGGGTGAAACCGTCGAGTTCGTCCAGCTCTCCTGGCCATTGCGCGACCGCAACGGCCTGCTGCGAGCGCTCGCGGCCAATCCGTACTGCGCCGCGGGCTCCGAGCGGCCGATCGACCCGGACGCCGAGGAGTCGCGCCCAACCGAATCTTTCCTCCTTCTCGACCGGCCCAGGGTCGAGGCCCGGCCCGGCCTGACGCGCGCCGAGATCCCGATCGTCGAGGGCGAGGTGATCGTCGGCGACGACTCGGTCGTGCTGGAGACCCATGACGACAGCCGGATGGATCGGCTGGTCGACCGGTTCACCGCGGCGGCCCGTGGTATGATCCCGCCGGCACACCCGCGTACCAGGGTGATCGGCAAGACCTCGCGATACCTGCTGGCCCTGAACCGCCGATGGAGCCTTCCCGAAGGGCTCGACGAGGCCGAGGCGATCCGACTGGTCCGCGAACAGGGGGCGTACCTTCTCGGCGAGGTCTGGCCCGAGACGCCCAACCCGGTCCTGCGCCGCAGAACCCCGACCCAGGCCGCGAAGGCCGGCGACGCCGAGGTTCCCCTCCGCGCGGCAATCCGGCTGCTCGAGGTCGAGGCCGAGGACACCGAGAGCGCGGTCGACTGGGGCTCGCTCCGCTCGCGGCTGAACCTCCCGCCCGAGCCGGCCGTCGAGGCCGCAAGCCTCGATCTCAACCGACTCCACCTGTCGCGCTGGTCGATGATCCCGGTCGCCGAACTCGACGACAACCGACTGGTCAACCTGTACCTCAGCGCCCGCGGCTGGGGTCTGGCCCGGATCGCCAACAAGGCCGGGCGCGTCATCGCCGATCGGCCCTCAGTCGTCGCGCGGTTCCGCATCGACCCGCTCGGCCTTTTCGGCAGCCTGGCCATCGCCGACGCCCGCCGCGGCGACGCCGAGTCCGCTCGCGAATTGCTCCGGCGCGGCCGACAGGCCGAGTCCGTCAAGCCCACGCCACGCAACTTCGAGTGGGAGATGATCGAGCTCCAGACCAGCACGCTGGTCGACCCGCCGGAGACCTGGGTCCGCTCCATCATCGTTCTCTTCGAGCGCTACCGCGGCAACCAGGACGCCACGACCGCCCTGCTCTATCGCCTGGCGCAGCTCGGGATCGTCCAGATGGCCAACGATCCCCGGAAGCCGGACCGGATCCTCCTCGACACCTCGATCCTCGACCAGTTGGTCGCGACCTACGGCCCGCGAGTCACCACCGCGACCGGCGAACTCGGTGCCGCCACCGGTTCCGGCGAGATCTGGGCCCCAGAGTCCGCTCGCGGCGGCGCGGCCATCTGGACCCCTGGTTCCCAGGCCCCGGCTGCCGCCGCGCCTGGCCAGGAGCGGCCCCGGCTGATCCTGCCGGGGCAATGAGTCTCCCTTTATCCGTTGTCCTGTCCTCCCTGTTCGTTTGGCGTGTGATATCCCGCCGCGGGACGGTGAGCCAGGAGGCCCGCGCGTACGGGTCACAGGATTTTCCCCTGGGGTGTCCAGGCCGGGCCTTCTGAAGCAAAGAGCAAAGGACAAAGGACAAAGGGCAAAAGGACAATGCCTCCGCCAGACGAGCGATCATCGCGAAGGCGCCTGCACGAGGGATGGGACCACCTGAATGCGGGCCGTCCGCTGGCCGCGCGGGCGTGCTGGCGGCAGGCCGCGCTCCACGGAGGCGACGTTGCGGCCGCAGCCTCGCAGGCCATCGCGACGCTCGACGCGGCCAGCGATCTCCCCGCGGCAGCCCAGGCGTCGTATCACCTTCGCCATCCGATCGACCCGACCAGGCGCGCGGCCTGGGATCGCCAACTGCGCCCAGACGGCGAAGGGTCGCAACAGGGCGATGCGGCCAAGGACGGTGCCGGCTCGATGGACCTCGCGGCGATGGCCGACACCTTCGGCCGCCTGGCGCAGGAAGACCCGACGGACGCCGATGCCTGGTACAACCGCGGCCTCGTCCTGGCATGGCAGGGGCTCAATCGCGAGGCCGTCGCCGCGCTTGAGCGCGTCGTGACGCTCGAGGCGCCCGCGGCGTTCGACCGCGGCGTGGAGGACTGGACGCTCGCCGAGCTGCTCCGCCAGGGCGCCGGCGCGCACGAGCTGGCCGACTCGCTGCGCTACTCGTTCACCATCGACTGGGATCCCGGCGATACCGACGCCCTGCTTCGCGAGTTCCCCGAGATCCAGCGCCTGCCGGCGCCTCAGGCGCCGGGCCTGGAATCGAGCCTGGCCATGCAGGTCGAGTTGTTCGACTGGCCCGACCGCTCGATCCTGGCACCGGACGAACCGGCCGCCGATCGACCGGTGCCGGCCGCGGGCCTGCTGGTCGTCCTGGCCACCGTGTTCATCGACCGCTCCACGCGGCGATTGCGGCTGTCGAGCCCGCGGGTCGACACGCTCCAGCAGGCTGAGGAACGGCTGCTCGCGCGGCTGCCAGGGTGCGCCGGTGCGCACCTCGGCAATCCCGCCGGCCGCGGCGGCGTCCGTCCCCAGCGCGAGGCCACCCCGCTGCCGCTCCCATTCCTGGATGCCGACGTCTGGACGGTGCGCCTCCCGGCCGGGCTCGACCCGATCCGGGCGGATGATCTCCGGCGCGAGTGGGTCGAGCACTACTACGAGGACTCGTGGATCCACCGGGCGCGCCAGGCGCTCGACGGCCTCTCGCCGCTGGCCGCGGCGGAGAAGGCGCGCGGCGGGGATGTGGTGATCCGCGCGAAGCTCGCGGCGGTGGTCGACTTCCGCGAACAGCTCGCCCGGCGCCCCAGCGCCGAGCGGTTGTACCACGGCTACCCGTTCGACCGGCTCCGGCATCGGCTCGGACTC
>JAKAUH010000370.1 GCA_021818605.1 Planctomycetota bacterium | reverse complement strand
ACGCCACGCCGCGAAGGTCGATCTCGTCGGTCGTGGCGCCCAGCTCTTCCATGTGGCCGTGGGCGTCGATCAGGCCGGGGATCGCCATGGCCGAGGGCAGGTCGACCATCCGGGTCGCGGGTCCGCGGAACCGGGAGACCTCATCGCGCGAGCCGACCGCGGCGATCGCCACGCCGCGGATCGCCAGCGACTCGGCCCAGGGATGGGCGGGATCGCCGGTCCAGACGCGGCCGACCGCGAGGATCATCTCGGCCGGCCCCTCCTGCTGGAGCCGCAGCGCCCGACCGGGCAGCTTCCCGCCGGGGCCGGTCGACCGGCGCCGGCGGCCGTCGGCGATCAGGGGGACGCCGTTGACGAACAGGTGGCGGACGCCTGGGGCATACTGTGTCGGCCGGTCGAAGGTGGCGGCGTCGCGGAACTTCCGCGGGTCGAAGACGACAAGGTCGGCGAACGCTCCCACGCGGACCACTCCGCGATCGGCCAGGCCGAGGATCTCGGCTGGCCAGCCCGAGCACGAGCGGACAGCCTGCTCGAGCGTGATGATCCGGTCATCCAGGGCGTAGCGGATCTTGCGGGGAAACGTGCCATAGGCGCGCGGGTGCGGCTGGTCGCCTCGGCCGCGAAGGTGCGTCAGGCCGTCCGAGGCCGTGGCGACGAACGGATGCCGCATCACCTCGCGGACGTCTTCCTCGCACATGCCGAAGCTGATCGCCTGGGCGCCGCCGTGGCGCTGAATCTCGAGGACGACCTCCAGCGGGTTCGTGCCCGCGCGGCGGGCGATCTCGGCGAGGTCGAGTCCAGCCCAGTCGGGGTTCGGCTCGTAGCGTGCGATCCGGATCGAGGAACCGCCGTCGCGCGAGGCCAGCCCCTTCTCGATCTCGCGCCGCAGTTCGGGCCCGCGGATGGGATCCGCGGCGAGCCGGGCGAACGCATCCCCGTCCAGCCGCGCGGCCCACTTCGGCACGACCATCGCCGCGAGTTTGGTGCTCGAGGCGATGTAAGGATACTGGTCGGCCGACACAGCGCGGCCGGCGGCGCGTGCCGCGGCAATCCGCTCGAGGGCGCCGCGGACGGTCCCCCAGTTCGCCTTGCCGCTGGCCTTGAGGTGCGAGATGTGCACCGGGATACCCGCACTCTCGCCCACAGCGATCGCCTCGTCCACCGAGGCCAGTAGTTCCGCACCCTCGTTGCGGATGTGCGAGGCGTAGATCCCGCCATGCCGGCGGACGACCCGCGCCAGCGCGATCAGCTCATCGGTGCGGGCGTATGTGCCGGGGACATAGATCAGGCCGGTGGACATCCCCCAGGCGCCGGCCCTCATGTCGCGCTCGACGAGCCGCTTCATCCGCTGGAGCTCGGACGGATCCGGCGCGCGGTCGGCGTTCCCCATGACCTTCGCGCGGACCTCGCCATGCGGCACGAGGTGGATGACGTTCGTCCCCGCGCCGTGGGCGTCGATGGCTGCGAAGTAGCGGGCCGCGTCGAGGACGCCGGTGCCGCAGTTGCCCGTGACGATCGTGGTCACGCCCTGCGCCAGGTAGTTGGCGTTGAGCCGGGTCGAGGGGCGGGTAATCCCCTCGTCCGAGTGAGTGTGCAGGTCGATGAACCCCGGCGCAACGACCAGTCCGGCGACATCGACGACCCGAGCATTGGGAGTCGCCTCGAAGGTGCCGACGGCGACGATCCGATCGCCGCGAATCGCCACATCGGCCGGTCGCGACGGGGCGACGGTGCCGTCGATGAGCGTGCCGCCCTTGAGGATGATGTCGGCCTCGACGCGTGTCGGCGGCTCCGCCCGGCCGGATGCGAGGGGAATCGCCAGCGTCAGGATCGCCCAGGCGAGGATGGCCGGGCGGCTCGGCCAGTCGGGTCGCTTCACGGGATCGGCCTTTCGTTCCTTCAGGGGTCAAGTAGGTTGAGCAGGTCCCCCTCGATTGTCGAGCAGATGTCGTCGAGCGGGAGGTGGTTGAGACTCACGTGTGAGAATGGGTCCTGGAGCTCGGTACCGATCTTGTCGATCGCCAGGAGCGGCAGGGCGATCAGGGCGGTCACAACGGGGGTCATCCAGCCGACGCGGTCGACCAGGGCAAACGGCGACGCGCCAATGAAGAGGATGAGGATCCGGCGGATCTCGACGCGGTAGGCCAGCGGCAGCGGGGTCTTGAGGATTCGCTCGCAGCCGCCGATGTCGTCGATCAGGGCAGTGCGGTCCTGGTCGAGCCGCAAGAAGGCGAAACCGTCGAGACCCAGGCGGTCACGTGCGTCGCGGAGGCCTGCCGCGATCAGGGCGGCCGTCGCCATGGGCATGTGGCGCGCGGCGAGGATCCGGGCAGCCTCGTCGCGGCCGACCAGCCGCTCAAAGGCGTCGGGCTCGCGCTGACCGCGCAGGCTCATTCGGGCGGCGTGGCAGAAGCAAGCGGTGCGGCGGACGATCCAGTCGCTCCACTCGCGGTCATCAGCGCCGTAGGCAAGAGCGCTCACCGCCAGGCTGCGGGAGCGGTTCACGATGTCGCCCCAGATTCGGCGGGCTTCCCACCAGCGTTCGTAGCCAGCGTTGGTGCGCAACACCAGCAGGAGGCTCAGCACCCCGCCGACGACCTCGTAGGGGGTCAGCTCGATGCTCACATCGGGCAGGCTGGTGTCAAAATGCACGGCCGTGACCGCCAGGGCGAACAGGGCGAATACCAGGGCGCGAGGCAGAACCAGCGGAAGCGACGAGCCCGCAACGGTGAGCGCCTCGGTCCAGAACAGCCGCTCCTTCCTCAGAAAGCTCATCGGGGCCTACCTCCGCGGCACCTCGGCGCGCGACGCTTGCGGCGGGCCGGGCCACGATGTCCCGGCGGAAAGAGGACCCATCATAATCGGGAGTCGCGGTGGGGAGGTAGTCGATGGAATTCCGGATCGGACCGCGGTCCTTCCGCGTCATGGAAGTCGCCTGGACGCAACACGATTTGACGCGGTGGCGAATCGCGGCGTAGACGTTTGATGGAGTCGGTGTTTTCCCACGCCGGTCCCACCAGTCGGAATGCCATGCCGGGCGTGACCCGGCCGGATCCGCTGGAACGAAGGAGCTTCGCCGCCATGACCAGGACCGCTTCGTGCGTGGGGGGGCGAGCCGTTCGGCTCGGGCGCCCGGGCGCCCGGCGCGAGCCGCGCCGGGGCATGGCCGCCGTCGAGTTGGCCTTCCTGCTGCCACTTTTGGTATTTGCCTCAATGGCCGCGGTCGACTTCGCCCGCGTGGCGTATGCCCAGATCATCCTGCAGAACTGTGCCCGCAACGGCGCCCTTTATGAGTTCTACAAGGCGGCCGGTTATCCAGTCCCCTCGGGCTGGTCGAGCCTCTCGCAGGCCGTTCAGGCTGATGCTGGGAATCTGAATGTCACAATCCCGAGCGGCCTCGGCAACTTTGGCAATCCTTATTCGCCCATGGCGAGCACGAACAACTTTGTGACCGTGACGGTGCAATGCGATTTTCCCTTGCTGACGTTCGGCGCTAACGGGGGTTTCCCGGGGATCAGCGGCACGGTCACGCTGACCCAATCGGCGTCGATGCCAATGCCGGCCCGTCAGGGACCGGTGCCATGAGGCCGCGGCTCTTGCCACGATCTGCGGCTCGACGGCCTGACAACGCGTGAATCCTCGAACCCCGGGAGTTTCCCGACGATGATCCGCAGGAAACCCACGATCCGACGCCGCCGCGGGGTATCGGCGGTCGAGGGCGCGGTGGTCTACCCGGTCGCGATCCTGCTCCTGATGGGCATGATCCTGATCGGCATGGGGATCTTCCGCTACGAGCAGGTCCAGTCGCTGGCGCGTGAGGGGGCGCGATATGCCTCGGTCCACGGGCCGGCTTACTCCGGCGCGACCGGCAATCCCATGGCCACGGCCGGCGATGTGCAGACCTACCTCGCGACGATGGCCGTCGGGCTCAGTGGATTGACATGCACCGCGGTGGATTATTCGGCCAGCTCGCTACCGTGTACCGTGACCGTGAGCCTTAGCTATACCTGGAACCCGGGCACATTTTTCTCGTCAATGACCTGGAACCTGAGCTCGACGATGGCGGTGACCTACTAACACTTCCTGCGGGTCCGGAGAGGTGGACCATGATGATCGCGAGACATCGAAGGTGGATCGAGACCCGCCGGCGCGGGCTGACCATGGCGCTGGCGGCGTTGCTGATGCCGGTGGTCGTCGGCGCCATGGCCCTGGCGCTCGACTGCGGCGTGATGTACCTGCAGCGGCGTCAGGCGCAGACCGCCGCCGACGCCGCCGCACTGGCCGGCGCCTACGCGCTTTACAACGGCTCGAACTTCAGCGTCGCGCAATCGGCGGCGATTGACATCGGAGCGCAGAACGGTTTCACGATCCCCGAGGGCGATGTCACACAGCCGAAGTCGACGCAGGTGGCCGTGCAGGT
>JAKAUH010001169.1 GCA_021818605.1 Planctomycetota bacterium | reverse complement strand
CGAGGCCCTTTTTGGGGCGGTGGTTGGACCGACCCCGAGGGCCGGGCCATTGGAAATGGAACGGCCTTGATGATCCGCGACAAACGTCGCATCTGAGATTGTAAGATTCGTGATTCGTCGATAGCACGGGCGAAAGCCTTGGGTGGGGGTATTGCGCGCGCGACCGGTCTCACGGGGCCTAAATGTTTTCAGAGCAGCAGCAGTTCATCTTTTCCCCGATCCGACCGGTTCGGGGGGCGGCAGGGGGACATTCCTAAATACCGCGGTGGTCTGGGTGATTTGGAAGGTCTTCTGCCTCTCTTGTCGGCCGGGGGCGTCCCTGGGTCCGCAAGCTGTACCCCAGCCCCATGTCACGCGCCGCCTCCCGCGTCCAGGTCTCCGAACCGTATGGACGGTCGCGCCGGATCGACTCGCGCACTGCTTCTTCCTCGACATCGGCCGTCACTGCATTGACCCCCTCGACCCGCAGCGTCCCTCGCGGCACCGCGCCCACCAACCACCACGCGCACCGGTGCCCGCTCGGGCGCCTCCAGCCAGGGCAGGCTCGACCACCGCCACGCCTCCGCCCGCTCGACCAGCCCGGCTCGGAGCGGGTTGCGCTCGATGTACCGCACAACTGTCAAAAGGTGCTCATCCTCCTGAATCGGAAATGCTTTGAACCGACCTTGCCACACGTGGCCACTGGATCGATAATGCCGTAGGTAGCGGCGGACGTGGGTCGTCATCAGCCAGTGCATCCAGCGGCTCAACTCGCCGTCGGCGCGGGGCCAGAGGGCCAGATGGAAGTGGTTGGGCATCAAGCAATAGGCGAGGATGCGCATCGGGACACGGATGGAGGCCTCGGCCATCATCGCGAGGAAGGCGTCGAAGTCGTCGGGCTTGTGGAACACGGTGGCGCGGGCATTGCCCCGGTTGAGGACGTGGTACGTATACCCGCCGACGCAGGCACGTGCGGTCCGCGGCACGGTTGCCTCATTGTGTGGATGACCTTCATCGGTTTCCCAGATTATCCAAAGTCCCGGGGAAATTAGCAATGTCCCCCTCGGCGTTCCTCCCCCTCGGCGTTCCCGGGGAAATTAGCAATGTCCCCCTCGGCGTTCCTGTCCCCCTCGGCGTTCCCCGCAGAAACGGTGACATCGGAGTGCGGCAATGGCGATGATTGATCGAGTACGGACCGACAGGGTCTGGGTCTGGGGGCTTCCCCTGGCGCCGATCACGCTCCAGGAGGCGGTGGCGGAGGTCTCCGGGCTGATCCGGGAGAACCGCCCGTCGCTCTTCATCACGGCCCCGACGCATTACGCGATGCTGACCGAACAACAGCCCGACCTCCGCGCCGTCAATGAGCGAGCGGCGTTCATCGTCGCCGATGGTAAGCCCCTGGTGTGGGCATCGCGGATGCTGGGCACGCCGTTACCGGAGCGGGTGGCGGGCAGCGACCTGATCTTCCACCTGTGCGAGGAGGCCGCCCGCGAGGGTTTCCGGGTCTTCTTCCTGGGCGGCGGTCCGGGGGTGGCGGAGGAGGCGGCGAAGCGGTTGGTCGAGATGTACCCGGGCCTGCAAGTGGTCGGGACAGCCTGCCCGCCGTATCGCGACCTGACCGCCGACGAGCACGCGTCGTTGATCGAGCAAATCCGCTCGGCTCGCCCCGATTTGCTCATGGGGGCCTTCACGATGCCCAATGGCGAGCGCTGGCTGGCGGCGAACCTCGAGGCGATGGGCGTGCCGGTCGTCGTCAACGTCGGTGCGGCGATTGACTTCGCGGCCAGGCGGGTGCGGCGGGCCCCGCGCTGGATGCAGCGGACCGGGCTGGAGTGGGCCTTCCGCCTTGGGCTCGAGCCGCGCCGGCTGATCGGTCGGTATAGCCGCAACGCCTGGTTCATCGCCCGCATGCTCGTCCTTCGCCGCCGGCAGCCGTGACGGCGATGCGAATGCCCGGGCGTCATTCACGCGAGTGGGGTTGCCGGTCGGGCACGTGCGCGGGCGCGGCGACGACGTTGTCGCCCCGCGGCGGGATCGTGCCGCCCGAGTTGCCGGTCGGGCACGTGCGCGGGCGCGGCGACGACTCCGGAATGATCTTGCGTCGGTCGACCAGCAGCGACCAGCAGGGGGACATTCCTAAAATACCGTGGTGGTCTGGGGGGTCTGCGTAGTATTCGGCGCCCCTGCCGGCCGGGGACGCCACGGGTCGGAATCCACCGCCGACAGTCCGCCGGAAAAGTGGGAGGATGTCGGAATTCCGCGCGTCATCCTGAGGTCTCAACGCAGATTTCGTGGGGAGCGAGCAGCAGATCGAGGTGGACTACGAGACCCTGGCCGGCCTCGATGGGTTTGCCTGGGAGTGGGGCAAGGCCCACGACGGGGAGCTGGCGGCGACCCACCGCCTGATCGGCTTCTGCCTGCTCATTCGCCGCGCCGTGGCCGATCTCATCGGGATGCTGGATGAACGATTTGGCATCGGCTGTTTTGAGGACGATGATTACTGCGTGCGGGCGATTCGCGCCGGCTACCGGGCCGCGATCGCGCGGGACGCGTTCGTGCACCACTATGGCGGGCGGACGTTCGTGGGCAGCGGGGCCGATTTTGCTGCCATCATGCGGGAGAACGAACGGCGGTTCCGGGACAAGTGGGGACTCGATCGCCAGGCGGAATCGCCTGCCGTGCCGGGGCCCCAAGCCCCGCCGCGTCTTCCGGGTCGATTGGTGGCGGAGCCGGTCGTGGCCGGAGGTCTGTGGCTCCGCCGCGAATCGATCCGGGTCTCGCTCTGCATGATCGTCCGCGACTCGGCCCGGACCCTTCGTCCCTGCCTGGAGAGCATCCGCCCCTGGGTCGACGAGATGGTGATCGTCGACACCGGCTCGATGGATGAGACCCCGCGAATCGTCGAGGAGTTCGGCGGGCGCCTCTTCCACTTCCCCTGGTGTGACGACTTCTCGGCCGCGCGGAATGAGTCGCTCCGGCATGCGCGCGGGGAATGGCTGTTCTGGCTGGATTCCGACGATACCATCCCGGCCCACTGCGGCCGGCAGCTCCGCGCGCTGATGGCCAACGAGGCCGGCCCGAACGTCCTGGCTTATGTCATGCAGGTCCATTGTCCGGGGGAGGGCCGGGATGGCGATCCCGCGTTGGACGTGACGGTGGTCGATCACGTCAAGCTGTTCCGCAATCGGCCCGACCTGCGTTTCGACGGGCGGATCCACGAGCAGATCCTGCCGGCGATCCGCCGCGCCGGCGGCGAGGTCGCCTGGACCGACATCTACGTCGTCCATTCGGGATCCGATCCCGGCGCGGCGGCGCGGGAACGGAAGCGCATCCGCGATCTGGGGCTGCTCCGGCTGGAGCTGGCCGAGAGGCCCGAGCACCCGTTCACCCTGTTCAACCTGGGCATGACGTATACCGACGGCGGGCAGTTCGAGGAAGCCGCGGGATTCCTGCAACGCAGCATTCGCCGCTCGAGCCCGGATGAGTCGCACCTGCGGAAGGCCTATGCCTTGCTGGTGTACGCCGAGATGCGGCTCGGCCATGCCGAAGAGGCGCTGGCAACATGCGGACAGGGCCGCACGCTGTTCCCCCGCGACGCGGAGTGGCGGTTTCGCGAGGGCGTCCTGCTGCACGAACTGGGGCGGCTGGACGAGGCCCGGCAGGCTTACATCGACGTCTTGGAGCGCCGGGATGATCGGCACTTCTCCAGCGTGGACCAGGGCCTTGATGGCTTCAAGGCCCGCCAGAACCTGGCGGTGGTGGCGGCCGACATGGGCGACTTCGCCGAGGCCGAGCGGCAGTGGCGCCGCGTCGTTGAGGAGGTGCCCGGCTATCGCGCCGGCTGGCGCGGGCTGGGGGAGGCACTCATCCGCGGCGGTCGCTCGGCCGAGGCGGCAGCCCTGGCCGAGCGGATGCTGGACAACGTCGCCATCCGCGTCGAGGGGCACTTGCTGCGGAGCCGATTGACCTCGCTCTCGGGGCGGATGGACGAAGCGCGGGCTGACCTCGACCGGGCTGAAGCGGAGTACCCCGAGGATGTCGAGGTGGCACGGAGCCGCTGCCCGTTCTTCTTCGAGCACGGGACGCCCGACGATGCGGAGCGGGCGCTGACGCGCCTCCTCGAGCTCGACGGATGATGCCTCGGCCTTCCACAACCTGGGGACGCTCCTGCTCCGCACCCGCCGGTACGACGAGGCGGCCAGGGCCTACCGGCAGTCGTTGCGATTCCGCCCGGGCTATCCCGCCACCTACCTCAACCTCGGCTATGCGCTCAAGGACGCCGGCCGGATCGGTGAGGCGGTCGTGGCCTGGGAGCAGGTGCTCCGCCTGGCGCCGGACGACCCGTCGGCCCGCGAGGAGCTGGAGCGCATCGCGCATGTCACCAAACCCGTAAAACTGGGAGTTAGCGAACCCGAATCGTTACGAGCCTGACAGGAGTTCAGT
>JAKAUH010000064.1 GCA_021818605.1 Planctomycetota bacterium | reverse complement strand
ATCTGCGAGGATGTGCAGGAATACGCGCGGGCCACCCGTTTCGTCCCCGAGAGCTGCGAGGACCAGGTCGTCGCCCTGCTGCACGCGACCCGCCGCCATATCCGGACCACCCAGGACGGCGATCCCGAGGCGCCATTCGCCGCCGAGCAGGATGCGCTGGTGCTCAAGAACGCCGAGGCCTACTACCGGACGATGGTCCGCGGCGGACCTGATTCGTGGAATCTGCGCGACCGCCACATGGCCGAGACGCTCGATCGGCTGATGGACCACCACGGCCCGAATGCCCGGGCGATCGTCTGGGAGCACAACACCCACATTGGCGACGCCCGCTACACCGACATGGCCGACGAGGGGGAGCACAACGTCGGCCAGCTCGTCCGCCAGCGATACGGCGAGTCCGGCCAGGTTGTCCTCGTCGGGTTCGGCTCGCACCGAGGGAGCGTGATCGCCGGCCGGCGCTGGGAGGCGCCCCTGGAGCGCATGACCGTCCCGCCTGCCCGCGGCGGGAGCTGGGAGGACGTGCTCCACCAGGCCGGCCCGGAAGACAAGCTCTTGCTGCTCCCCGCCGCTCGCCGCTCGCGCGAAATGCTCCAGTCCCGCGGCCACCGTGCCATCGGCGTCGTCTACCGCCCCGAGCTCGAGAGCTACGGCAACTACGTGCCGTCCGTCCTGCCCAGGCGTTATGACGCATTCCTTTACCTGGACGTGACCGAGGCCCTGCATCCTCTGCACGAGGTCCAGCCTCGCGAGGCGCACGAGGTTCCCGAGACGTTTCCTTCCGGTGTCTAATCCCGCCAGCCACGGCTTGCACCGGGCCGCTCCCTCGGCTATAGGAAAGTGAGCCCAGCCGGGCGGCGTGCGCCCGCGGACCAGGAGCGGTGTCACGAGAGTTGTGGCCGTCGAGAGCCACGGAGGAGGGCATCATGTCGGAGCATCGAGCCGAGATCGACTGGAAGCGGACGACGTCCGATTTCTCCTACGAAACGTACAATCGCGACCACGAATGGACATTCGACGCCGGCATCACGCTGCGCGCCTCCGCCGCGCCCGAGTATTTCGGCAGCAAGAGCTGCCTCGACCCCGAGAAGGCGTTCGTCGCCAGCCTCTCGAGCTGTCACATGCTCACCTTCCTGGCCGTCGCCTCGAGCAAGAACCTCGTCGTCGACTCCTACCACGACGCGGCCGTCGGCCATCTCGAGAAGAACGCCGAGGGCCGGCTCTGCATCACCCGGGTGATCCTGCGGCCCAGGGTCGTCTTCGGCGGCGAGAGAACTCCTGGACCCGACGAGATTCGCGAGCTGCACGACAAGGCCCATCACCACTGCCTCATCGCCAATTCCGTCAAGACCGACGTCACCGTCGAGCCCCAGTAACCCTGCACCCGGAATCCCGACCCAGCTATTCAGGTCGACGCGTCCTCTCGCATCCTGCTTGTCACGAACACTTTACGAACATGCGGAAAATCTCGGGATCATTTGATCCCTGGTCGACGAGGTGTCATACTCTGGCGGGGCTGGAATCGAACCTTCCTCCCGGGCTCGCCAGATGGCCCGCCATGCTGACTCCCGCGCAGGGCACCCTCGGATCGGGCTGGCCGGCCGTCTGGAGGTCTAACCCACCAGGACACACCTTTCGTCACCAGAGGAGCCATCGATGACTGAGACCTCAACAAGGATCCGCCGCCAAGCCGTCATCATCGATCCCCTGGGGCTCCACCTGCGGCCGGCGGCCAGGGTGGTGGTCCTCGCGAAGTCGTTCCGGTCGGACATCCGCGTCGTGCACAACGGCGCGATGGCCGATGGCAAGAGCCTGCTCGACCTGTTGATCCTGGCCATTGAGTGCGGCGCGAAGGTTGACCTGATCGCCAGCGGCCCCGACGCGACGGAGGCCCTCGACGCGCTCGTCGACCTGATCGAAGCGGGCCTCGAGGCTCCGGCGCAGCGAGCCGCCGCCGCAGCCTGACATCGGCACGACCGGCGCGACCGCCGGGCCCGCCGGCCCGGGAACCACGGGACGACTCGGCCCCGTGAGTGCTCGGGCCAGCGTGCACAGTCTCCTGGGCGACGGTCCACGGTCCACCCTCCACGCCCCAGGGCCGCCGCCCAACCCGTCAGCCCGCTTGATGGTCATCAAACGCGCCGTACCGTCGTCCAGAATGCCCGAGATCGACGCGACTTTGACCCGCGAGCCGCCGGGATGCGCCGCCGAGCGAAACAACGCGTCGATCGCGCGGCGCTGGCGGTTTTGCCTGGGGGTCGCGAATCACCCCGGCTGGACCATCGTGGACACCGGCGTGTCAGCCGGTTGCCGGATCATGGATCGCAGCTGGCGGTAGTCGGTCTTTCCCCCGCCGAGCAATGGGAGTTTGTCGAGGCGACGCACCTCGTCGATCCGCATCACGCCGCGAAATCCGACCTCGTTCAGCAGGGCGTTCGCCTCCTTGAGTGTGATCGGCTCGGTCGTGAAAAGGACGATGATCCGTCCGTTCTCGGTCTGCAACCCCTCGACCGCCATGCGCGGGCCGTCCTCACCCGGTGGGTATCGGACCACAAACGGCTCCTCCAGGGCTGGTAGCGAGATCATCTCGCCACCGGCCTTCAGAAACCGCTTCAATCGACCGCGAAAGTGGATGAATCCGTCGTCGTCGATCTCCACCAGATCGCCGGTGACATACCAGCACTTGCCGTCACGTTGCACGAAGGGGGACGGCTCGTCGCCAAGATAGCCGGGGAAGACGGACGGACCACCCACCAGCAGCATCCCCATGTTTCCGGAAGGCAGCACCTCGCCCGACTCCAGGTCGACCACGCAGGCCCGGACGTTCGCCAGCGGCAGGCCCACGCTTCCAGGGCGGTTGGCGTCGGGTCGGTTCGCCGCGATCACGGGCGAGCACTCGGTGACGCCGTAGCCCTCGATCACCTGCGCCCCGGGCACGATCCTGCGGGCCTTCTCGAAGAGGGCAAGCGGGCACTTTTCGGCGCCGACGAAGATCATCCTGAGAGAGGCCAACTCTCCCGGCCGGGCGCGATCGAGGATGTGCTCGACAAAGGCGGGCGTCCCGGCGAGGAGGGTCGGCTGATAGGCGGCCACCTTGCGCGCCAGCGCGGCAGCGTCCGTCGGATCGGGATGGTGGACGATCCGGACGCCCGCCAGCAGCGGAAGAAGGCCCGCGACCGTCAGGCCAAAGCTATGAAACATCGGCAGGAACGAGAGGATCGAATCGCGGGCCGTCGGGCCGATGGCGGCCAGCGTCGCTTCCTGGTTGGCGAGGATGTTCCGGTGCGTCAGCGGCACGGCCCTGGGCGCCTTCTCCGAGCCGGACGTGAAGAGGATTGCGGCCACGGCATCGGGCGATATGTCGGGAAGGCGACGGCGAATGCGACCCGGCCGCCAGCGGATACTCATCAGCGTGAGCACCCGCTCGACCAGGCCGATCTGCCGGCGCAGATCCTCGACGTCGAGGAACTCAACGCCGGGGATGTCCAGGCTCAGGCGATCGCGGAGCCGCCACGACGTGACGACCTGCGTCAGGCCAGTCAGGCGGACGGCGTGGTCGAGGTTGGCGGGACCGGTCGTCCAGTTGAGCAGTACCGGCACCTTGCCGGCGAGCGAGAGGCCGAGGAACATCATGTCGCAAGCGACCGATGCCGGAAGCATCAGGCCGGTATTCGCCGCCGGCAGACGCCCGAAGCGACGGGCCATCATCAGCGCGCCGGCCAGCAGGCGTGAATACGGCACGACTCCCGCGAGGTCGTCGGCCGCGGCCACATCGGCCCGGTCGCGCAGCGCGCGTGCGACGAACGCCTGGGGAATCGTCTCGCCAGGGATCTCTGGCGGCGCCTCACCCGTCGCCGAGCGGAACCATTCCGCAGCCGGAGGCGTCGGCGACTCTCTGTCCGTCAGCCCCTCGGCCAGGATGAGGAGCTGTCCAATCGTGACCGGCGCCGGGTCGACCGAGAACCCGAACCGCTGCTCGACGGCCAACGACAGATCCATCCGCTCCAGGCTGTCCAGTCCGAGCGACTCGAGCGTCGTCCGGGGATCTAGCTCATCCTCGGACAGCGGCCGGCCCAGCTTCTCGGTGAGGATCTCGGTAACAGCCGCGCGCGTCTCCGGTTTCACGCGAGCCACGGCCGACTCGTCCTGCTCGGGCGCCGACGCCCGCGGAAACACAAAGGTGCGCGGTCCAAACAGGAAGTGGTACGGGACATACACCGGATGCTCGGGACCGCCGGCCGCGTACCAGGACTCGAACCAGCGATTGATCGGTTCGCGCTTTAGCTCGGGGAGCCGGTTGCGATCGAGAGGCTCGACCGTGATCACGACCCGGCGGCGCGGCATGAAAACGACCAGATTGGCCAGCAACCGGACAAGCCCGTTTCTCAGGTTTCGCCCGAGCCGAGGCGCCGGCCCCTGCGCGAAGGT
>JAKAUH010000473.1 GCA_021818605.1 Planctomycetota bacterium | reverse complement strand
CGGAGACCGCCAGTCCGAGCACGAATCCGACCAGCACCAGCGTCGCGAGATACGCCTTGCGGTTCATGCCGCGTCCCTTCGCATTACATTCGGATCCCTCGGGTCGGGAATGCGGACCGCCCTCGCGGCCATCCGGTTCACACAGCCCCGTCCATGGCGATGCGATCATTCTACTGCCGGGCCCATGATGCGGCCAGCGAGGTTCGAGAGCGACACCGCCGCCGTTGCGGTTTTCAGGCCACGATCCCGGTCTCGAGTGCCGCGTCGATCGCCCTGGGCGAGGGGAAACCGAAGCCCGTCCGATCGAGCACCAGTGCCGCCGCCGCGGCGGCCCGCCGGGCGGCCGATTCCAGGTGCGCCGGTTCGATGACTCGCATGCGACCATCCCAGCCGTTATCAACGAGTGTCGCGACCAGGGTCGTGGCGAACGCCTCGCCCGCGCGATTGGTGTCGCGGGGCGGATGTGCCCGCGGAAAGGCCGGAACGTGCCGGCTCGTCCGTTCGCCAGCGGGGGTCGTGAAGGTCAGGTCGATCCCGCGCGGGCCGTCGGTCACGGCAACGATCGGAATCCGATCGCCGACGCGCTGATGCCCCTCGAGCGCCGACCATTCCGAGCGATTGCAGCTCAGGATATCCACCGACGAGGCGAATTCCGCGAGCGGCACCTCGCGGTCGGTCATGTTCCGCATGGCCGGGGCGAGGAACCGGGTCCGGGCACAGGAAGCGGCGAGCAAGGGCCTGGCCAGGCGGTTCGGCAGCCCGGCGACGACCTGAAGGTCGCAGGGCGTGGCGGTGTCGGGCATGAGTGTGCTCAGGTCGATCGCCGCGTGGCACCCGCGGAACCCGACCGGCAGCTTGTCGCCAAACTCCCCGCTGGTGACGAGCAGCGTCCAGTCGGCCGGGCGATCGGCCACGAGCACCGGCCGGTGGTCGACCCCGTATCGCGCGAGGAGCCCGGCGATCGCCCGGCTGGTTGCATCCGACTCGGATCCCAGCGCCGAATGCAGCGAGCCGCCGAGCGCGGCGGCGTAGCCCGCGCCCATGCCGCCCAGATCGTCCTGCCAGGCGATCGCCCGTAACTCGCGCCGACCGCTCATGCCGGAACGCAGGCATTTCCCCAGCCGGATCTCGCCGAGCGGGCCGGTCCAGCCGATCGGCGGCATGATGGCGATGACGAGGCCGCCCGGATCAACCAGCTCGAGCCGCTGGCCACCGGCGAACTTCCACTCGCCGTCGACGCTCTGGTCCAGGGGAGGGCCGGAGGGGTCATCCAGCATCGGCCGATCGACCCGTACAACCCGGTCGAGATACGCCGGGCCAAAGACGACGACTCGCAACCCACTCATCGCATCGGGTGCTCCGCGGCCCGCGAGCAGCTACCGGCGGCATGCAGCCTGCTGGCCGTGGTTCCGTCGGTCGCGAGCACTGCATTATACTCGTCTGTCCGTTGTCCGTGGTCCGCTGTCCGTCGCCAGGGCCCGCACGACGCCGGGCCTCGGGAATCCGCTTCAGCGAACGACGGAAAACGGATCAGGGACCAAGCCGATGGAATCGTCAGTCGAATCGCTCGATCACCCGGTGGACAATGCGCCGGTGCGGACGCTCCAGCACCAGAACCTCACGGTCGAGGGCTACTCGCGCGCGGCCGTGCAGACGTACTGGCGGGTTCCCGAGCTGAAGGTCGGTTTCGACCTGGGCGCGCAGCCCTGGTCGTTCATGACGACGCCCACCTGGTTCCTCAGTCACACCCACCTCGACCACGTGGCGGCGCTTCCGGTGCTGGTGGCGCGCCGGCGGATGATGAAGATGGAGCCGCCGACCATCTACATGCCGGCCGAGGCGGTGGACGGCGTTCACGCGGTGCTGCGGGCATTCCAGCGGCTCGACCGCGGGCGGATGCCGTGCGAGCTGATCGGGCTCAGCCCCGACGACGAGGTCGAGCTCTCGCGTGAGCTGGTGGTCCGGGCACTGGCCACGCGGCACACGATCCCCTCGCTGGGCTACCTGGTCTGGGAGCGCCGGAAGAAGCTCAGGCCCGAGTATCAGCAGCTCACCGGCGACCAGATCCGCGACCTGCGGATGTCGGGCGTGGAGGTCTCGGCCGAGCTGCGCGTGCCGAAGGTGGCGTACCTGGGTGATACCTCACCGCCGGGACTGGACGTCTTCCCCGAGACCTACCGGGCGCAGATCCTGATCCTCGAAATGACGTTCGTCGCCGCCAATGAGCGCGCCTCGGTGATTCACAAGTACGGCCACACGCACCTCGATGACCTGATCGCCCGGGCCGATCGATTCGAGAACGAGGTGATCATCGCCTCGCACTTCAGTACCCGGCTGCACCCCGACCAGATCCTCCGGATCGTCGATAAGCGGCTGCCCGACTCCCTGAAGGGCCGGCTGAAGATCTGGCTTTGACGGATGGGCCAAGCGCCACAGCGCTCGGCCCACCCGGTCATTGGCTCACGTATCCGTTCCGATCGCGGCAGAACGGCCGGGTCCGCTGGGGTCGCGAGGGACGAGGGTGTATCCCCCGATCGCGGCCGCTCCGAGCACGGTCGGGAGGGTCGCGTCCTGGCTGTCGTGGTCACTGTCGGAGGTCGAAGCCAGCAGTGGAATGGCCGCGTCGATCAAATCGGCTTCGACGCTGTCCCCGGCCTGCCCATGATGGGACATCTGCGTCGTTCCGTCCGCGGGAGTGCCGTGATCCGCGGGTTGGTCCTTCACGTGGTCGGCAGGCGGCGGCGAATCGGGGAGGCTGGGGAAGCCCGGTGCTCCGTTCAACCTTGGAGCCTCGGGCCTGGCCGGCGGTCTTTCGGCCGGCGGCTTGGTTCCAGGGAGACCCTGGAACCCGCCGGTAGGTGGCTGGACAGGCGCGGCGGCTGGCGGCCGTCGAGTCGGTGGCTGAGGAGCGGGGATCGCCCCCCGCCCTGGAGTGGCGGGATGCACCGGCACCGGCGCCAGTCCGCCCGGGGCTGGCGGATGCACGGGGCCGGGGCCGGGCCGCCCCTGAAACAGCGGTCGGACCGGCGCGGGGAACTGGGGTCCCCATCCCGTGGACGGATGCGGCGGCTGGATGTGAACTGGTTGAGGAACCGAGGCGCCGAGACCCCGCGGCCGCCCCAGTCCTGAAATCCTCCCTTGCTGTCCCGGTACCGCGGCTTGACCCGGCGTCCCGGGCCGACCGCCTCCCGGCCATCCGCCCGGCGGTGTCCTGGCATCCTGCGGGGGGGTGGTCTCATCCTGCTGGATCTGGGCCGGCGGGCCGAAGAACTGGTGAGCCTCCGCTGGGGGCGGCTGTGCCGACTGGATCTCGATCGTGATCGACGGCCCAATCGGTCCGACGGCGACTGGTTCCTCGATGACCGCACCGCTCAGGGTGCCATTGGAATTCTCGCCGAAGTGACTGAACGAAGGGGGCCCGCCCTGGGGATTGACCATCTGAAGATACAGATGCGAAAACACTGGCGAGATGGTCGTGTCGAAGTGGAACACACCCGAGGGTTCCGGCGGCTCCGTAATCCACACCGTTCCGGTGATCGATGTGCCATTGTTCAGTGGCGTCTGGTTCTCAGTCACGGTGGGAGTCAGCAGCGGGGAAATTGGCAGCGCGAGCAGGCCGCTGGAGATCGAGAACGGCCCGGGCGTCTCGGACACGTTGGCCGTGACCTGCGACAGGTTCGCCAGTTGATCGTTAACCGGAACCTGCAAATGCAGGAAACCGACGTCACCAGTCGTCTGGGTGACCACCGTGCCCCCCACCCCCGTGAAGCCGGCGGTCTCGCCCACCCCGGCCGTTGGCCCAAGTGTCTGGGGCTCTGTCGTTTGTGATGACGTCGCGCCCTGGACAGCCGAGAGAAGCTGGCGCGGCTCCAACTCATCCGGCTCGCAGACGAAATGGTGGCGGTTCGACGGGCGCTCGCCGTCCAGCCCGAGCAGGTTTCCCAGCACCGACCCGTCCCGATCCAGCTCGTTGGTATTCATCATGATCTCCCGCGTTCTTCGACCCAAGAGAGGGCGTTTCCGGGGGTTGAGGTGGAATATCTGGATGCTTACCTACCCAGGTGCAAGACGCGGGCCAAATCCGCGAGCATCTGCGATCCGGCCATTTCTCGGGAGAGATCCATAATCCTGGAATCGCCGGGATTGGTGAGGGCGGGTCGGTGCATAGAAAGGGTGACGTCCTCGAGGCTGGGAGACCTGGGATGACTCCGATCGGCGTGGGAAGGGCGGCGGCAGCGGTCGCGTGCGTGCTGCGGGAGGGGACGGCGAGCGGCCTGACCGACGCCGAGCTGCTCGCGCGGTTCACCGGCGGCACGGGCGAGTCCGGCGAGGTCGCGTTTGCGGTCCTCGTGGCGCGGCATGGGCCGATGGTCCTGAACGTCTGCCGGCGAATTCTGCGTGACCCGACCGAGGCCGACGATGCGTTCC
>JAKAUH010000435.1 GCA_021818605.1 Planctomycetota bacterium | reverse complement strand
CTTCAAGGCGTATCGTACCGCGGCGCTCCAGCGGTTCGAGGTCACCGACCTGGGTTATGCCATGCCGCTGCAGATCTGGGTGCAAGCCGCCGCGATGGGGCTCAAGATCGAGGAAATCGCCGTCCCGCTGATCTACCTGGACGAGTCGCGGGCCTTCGGCGGCTCGCTGGATGACGCCTCGTATCGCCTGGCGCATTACCGCAAGGTCTTCCAGGCCGCGCTCGACCGCGCCGGCCTGGCAACGGCCGGGGGGTGTCTGGGATGACCGCACGCCGCCTGCGCGCGCCGGCGGACGACGGCGGCCTGCTGATCGACCCGCCGTGGAGCGAACTTCGCGACCTGACCGGCTCCAACGCCGGCCGGCTCTCCTCCTGGGATTACAACGTTCAGGGCCGCGAGGCGAGTCGCCTGCGGGTCCAGGCCCGGCGCGAGGTGACGCAACTGGCGCGCGCGTTCCTCCGCCGCCACGGCCTGTCGGAACCCTCACCGGTCGACGACGTCGATCGCCCCCTGATCGTCACCGGCCACCAGCCCGAGCTGTTCCACCCCGGGGTCTGGGTCAAGAACTTCGCCGCCGCAAATCTCGCGCGCTCCGCCGGCGGCGTCGCGCTCAACCTGATCGTCGACAACGACATCCCCAAGGCCGCCGGGATCCGGGTGCCGACGGTCGTCGCCGGCGGGCTCCGCACGATGCCGGTCGACTTCGACGAGTCGCAGGGCGAGCTCCCCTACGAGGACTGGAAGGTCGCCGACGAGGGGATGTTCGCCTCGTTCGGCACCCGCGCCCGGGAGACCCTGGCCGACGCCGTGGCCGATCCGCTGATCGACGACTTCTGGCCGCGGGCGATGCGCCGCCGCGACGACGTTGACACGATCGGCCTGCGCTTCTCGCTGGCCCGCCGCGAGATCGAGGCCGCCTGGGGATTCCACAACCTCGAGCTCCCGCTCGGCCGCGTCTGCCAGACGGACAGCTTCCTCTGGTTCGCCTCGCACCTGCTGGCCCAGCTCCCCCGCTACCAGCAGATCCACAACGCCTGCCTCGACGACTACCGCGCCGCGCACCACATTCGCAGCCGGCACCACCCCGTCGCCGCGCTGGCCCGCCAGGACGACTGGCTCGAGGCCCCGTTCTGGATCTGGCGCGCCTCCAGCCCCCGGCGCCGGGCACTTTTGGCCCGTCGGAGCGGCAGGACCGTCGACCTGCGCATCGCTGGCGAGTCCGACTTCCTCGCCAGCCTGCCGCTCCCGCTCGATGGCGAGGCCTGTTGCGCCGTCGAGCGGCTCCGCGACCTGCCGGCCCAGGCGGCTCGCCTGCGCACCCGGGCGCTCACGACCACCATGTTCGCCCGCTATTTCCTCGGCGACGTGTCCATCGATGGTATCGGCGGCGCCAGGTACGACGAACTGGGCGACGAGATCTCCCGCCGCTTCTTCGAGTCCGAGCCGCCTGGCTTCCTCGCGCTCTCGTTGACCCTCCGCCTCGGAATTCCGAGCGGGCCCGAGAGTTCCGACGACCTCCACGCCGTCGACACCGCCCTCCGGGACCTCATTTTCAACCCTGATCGTCATCTCGACGAACCCTATCCCGACGAGCTTCGTAATATCATCGAAGCCAAACGCGCGGCCCTCGCCGCTCCCGTCACGACGCGCGGAGAGCGGATCGCTCGCACCCACGCCCTCCGCCGTTGCAACCTGCTTATGCAACCATGGGTTGACGCAAAGCGAGAAGGGTTGAGATCCAGGCGGCAGGCGATCCTGGCGGGTTTGCGGTCCAATCGGATCGCCAGGAATCGCGAGTTTGCCGCCGTTCTCCACTCTTCCGGCCGGCTCCGGGAGATCCTCGGGGGTGTCGGCAGCCGATCAGTAGAGGGATCGCGTCCATCGGCGCCGCTGACCGGCGGCTGACGGCGCGTCCGAAGAAAACAATTGGAGGGGTTGCGCCGGTCCCGGCGGCTGGCGCGGCCTCCGATTCGCGTGGCTATCGACAAAAACGCGGCGAAAACGTCCTACATTGCGGCGGAGCCGAAAAAGAGCACGTACAATGAAGACGAAGCATCGCTCGGTAGGTCATAAAGAGACCCAGTGGCATACGGCGGATGGCCCCCGTCCAGCGCGGCGAACTCCCAGCATGTCTGATTCGACGAAAGTCCCCGGGCCTGGATTCCGCCTGCCCTTGCGCCGCGGGACGGTCGAGTACGGCCCCGGCTCGGAGGCCGATCATGAGGCCGTCTATCAGACGCTCCTCCATGTGTTCCACGGGCCCGATCGCGAATCGTTCCTGGGCGCGCTGGGCGACCCGTCCTATCAGCCTGACCATCGCTTGCTCGCCAAGGTTGACGGCAAGGTGGTCAGTCACGTCCACCTGACGCAGCGAACGATCCGGTATGGCTCGACGAATATCCCGATCAACGGAGTGATGTGGGTCGGCACGCTGCCCGAATTCCGCGGGATGGGTTTCGCGCAGAACCTGATGCGGCTGGCGAGCAACCGGGCGAAGCAAGGCGGCGCGGTGGTGCAGGCACTCACGACGGGAATGCCGCAGTTCTACCGGCCGCTCGGCTGGGGCGTGTGCGGCCGGCAAACATTCGCCCATGTGCTCAGCCGTAACCTGCCGCAGGTGAGCGACGGCGTCGTGCCCGAGGCCCGCGGCAGCTTCTGGCACGTCCGCCCGTGGCGGCAGGTTGAGCTCGGCGACCTGATGACGCTGTATGACAACCAGTATGCCCGGACCACGGGCTCGGTGGTGCGCACCGAGGAATACTGGCGCTGGATCATCGGCCGGCGTTATGCCCACGTGATCTGGGTCGCCTGCCAGGGCGAGGCGGTCCGCGGCTATGCGTTCATCAAGGACCACAAGATCCTCGAGATCGCGTACGACCCCGCGTATCCCCAGGCGCTGCGGGCCCTGCTGGGCCGCGTGCGTTCCGAGGCGCTCGAGCGTGCCTATCCCGAGGTCACGATCTACGCCCCGAGCGACCATCCGGTGATGGACATCGCCCGTTCGTCGTCGGGCCGGATCACCGACCAGGAGTCATACGACGGCACGGTCTCGATGTACCACATCCCCGACCTGGGCCAGTTCCTGACGGCGGTCCTGCCCGAGCTCTCGCGCCGGGCGGTCGAGTCGGGCCTGCCGCTGCCGCTGGAGCTGGGCCTCTGCTCGGGCGACCAGCGCTGGCTGATCCACGCCGACGCCCGCAAGGCGCGCGTCGAGCCCGACAAGCTCAGCCGCCGCTACCTGACGTTGAGCCCCGCGGGTCTGGTCCGGCTGCTGATGGGACACTCGAGCATCGACCAGGCCATCGAGGAGGAAGGCTTCATCGCCTCGGCCAGCACGGCGATCGACGCCGCCCGGATCCTCTTCCCGCCCGCGCCGATCTGGCGCAGCCCGCTGGATAGCGCGACGGCATAACCCTCGCGAAGCGGGATAAAATCCGACGCGAACATGATCTCGCCCTCCCATTCAAACGACTGGGAGGGCGAGTCTGCGTTTGGACCGCGCTCCTGGAAGATCCTCGTACGTGGGATAACCCAGCCCAGCCACGCGCCGACGATCAGCCGGAGCATCAACAGCCCGCGAACGAAGATCCGCACCCGTAGCAACCATCGTACCGGGCCATCCTGTTGGAAATCGCGATGAGTCCTTCCTCCGCTCGAGAGGACGCCTGGGGAAGCCGTGCTCCGATCATCGAACGGGCCTGGCAAGACCCGCACTTCGGCCATCCAGCCGATGATGCCGTCTTCCTTCCCGAACAGCACCGCCCGAAACCGCCCGGCCGCGGAGGGCCCCTTCCCAATCACGATATCCACGCCGCTGGCCCATTGCGAAATGTATAACCACGCGTTATCGTGGCACTCCCCATCATTCAATTCCCCCCGCCAACGCCAACCAGAAAGCAAGAGGAAGCCCAGACGACCTGCCAGCGATCGGGGTCCTTCAACTGATGCCATGCAAGTCGGGTCCGTCCCCCGGTCCAGACTCGCAACCAACCAGGAGACGCCCAGCCATGCCTGCACTGTCGCAGACAACATCGCGACGCGAAGCCGGACTCGCACGCCGACATGGACTGGACGTTCCCGGCCGCGCAGACACCACATGGCAATCACGCAAGGCGACACTACTGGGGCCAAGGGGGCAAACAAGCACAGGCACGCACATTAACCTGCGAGCCCTCCAGGTGACCCTGCAAAAGCGCAAAACGAAGCCAATTTCCGGAGGGCATCCGATCTCAAAAGCGCAGGTGAGGCGGGAAATCGCGCGAACGAACCCAATTCGCCGCACAGATGCATGCAATGGCTGGCTCCGACAATCGATCCAGATGCGATCGCCCGCGCAACCTTCCAGGTCGGTGCGGCCGGCCAGCTCCCTGCCACAATTGACCCTCGCAATCCTCGCGGCGTGCCTGCTATCACCCCTGTCAGCCCATGC
>JAKAUH010000073.1 GCA_021818605.1 Planctomycetota bacterium | reverse complement strand
TCGCCGCGGCTACAAGTTCAGCACCTATGCCACCTGGTGGATTCGCCAGGCGATCACCCGCGCCATCGCCGATCAGGCCCGGACAATCCGCATCCCGGTCCACATGATCGAGACGATGTCGAAGCTGCGGAACGTCTCCAAGAAGCTCCTCCAGGAGAAGGGCCGCGAGCCGACCATCGAGGAGACCGCCCGTGCCGCGAACATCTCCGTCGAGGAGACCCGGCGGGTGATGAAGATCTCCCGCCACCCGATCTCGCTCGACCGGCCCGTCGGCGAGAGCGAGGACAGCTACTTCGGCGACTTCATCGAGGACGAAGCCGCCGAGAGCCCGATCAACGCCGCCACGCAGGAGATGCTCAAGGAGAAGATCGACCAGGTCCTGAAGACGCTCACCTACCGCGAGCGCGAGATCATCAAGCTCCGCTACGGTCTGGGCGACGGCTACACCTACACCCTCGAGGAGGTCGGCCGCATCTTCAAGGTCACCCGCGAACGCGTCCGCCAGATCGAGGCCAAGGCGGTCCGCAAGCTCCAGCATCCGGTCCGCAGTCGGCAGCTCGAGGGCTTCCTTGAGAGTACGGGCTGAACGCCCACCGAACCCCCGGCCGCCCCAGGCGTCCGGGGGTTTTTTGTTGGACCCGCCGGAGCCCGGACCAGAACCACCCCGTCCGTCCGACGCCACACGACACGACGCGACACGACACGATCTGACGCGACACGATCTGACGCCACTCGACTCGGCAGGGGATGCCGACCCCGACCCCGATCCCCGCAAGGAGCTGAACCGATGCCGGCGACCGCCCAGAATCTTCGCGACCTCCACACGTTGCACCAGCGAGCCAGGGCCCTGCGCGACCGCCTAAGCTCCGGCCCCAGGACACTCGCCGCCCGCCAGGCCGCCCAGGCCGCCCGCCAGGCCGAGCTCGATGCCTCACGCAAGACCCTCCAGGACGCAAAGGTCCGCGTCCAGAAGCTCGAGCACACCCTCAAGGCCATCGAGAGCAAGATCGACGACCTCAAGGTCAAGTTGAACCAGGTCAAGAAGAACGACGAGTACAAGGCCCTCCAGAACCAGATCGCGCACGACAACAACGCCAGGTCCAAAGCCGAGGAAGATATCCTCGTGGCCCTTGAGGACGTCGAGACCCGCACGGCCGAGATCGCCCGGCAGGAGGCCGACTTCAAGCGGACCGCGGCCGAGGTCGCCGCGCTCCAGCAGCAGCTCGAGTCGCAGAGCGCCCAGCACAAGGATCAGCTCCGCGAGCTCGAGACCGCCATCAAGGAGGCCGAGACGGCAATACCCGAGGTCCATCGCGACCACTACCGCCGCATCGTCGCCCGCTACGGAGCCGATGCCCTGGCCGCCTGCGAGGACAACTCCTGCCACGGCTGCTACACGGCCGTCACGCCCCAGATGATCAACGAGCTGATGAACGGCGAGGCGCAGATCTTCTGCCTCAGTTGCGGCCGCCTGCTCTACCTCACCGAGCCCAATGCCGTCCTTACCCAGCGCACCGCGAAATAACTCACCGGTCGCCGCGGAAAAATGAGAAGACAGGAGAACCACGAAATAGCCTGCTGGCCGCAGCCGAGGGAAGAGAGAGAAGACAAGAGAACCGCGAAATCCACGAAAAGGAATCAATGATCCGCGAGAGAGCCAAGAACCCGACGGATTTCGGTGCTTCCCAGGGCAAACGGCTTGTTACGTCTCCCTTTTCCGCTGGACTTCTCAGCTCGACTTTTGCCGATTTTACGGCGGTCTTTCCTCGGCGCGCAGGCCGATCCGGCGGCCGCGCCGGGTGACCTCTTTGACGGCCCCGCTCCCCGCGAATTCCGGCCCCGCGACCCGGCTCAGGCCGCCGGGGCCAGCCCTCGGAGCAGGATCTGCTGCAGCGGTGCCCCGAGTTTTTCAAAGGCCTCGCGATGACCGCTCATCGAGAAAACCCCTTCCACCCACAGGTAGCGCCGCACCGCCGTGATCGCATCCGAGAAAAATCCCCCAAAAGGACAGGCATTTTTCCGCCGCTTTTTGAATCCCCCAAAAGGACAGGCATTTTTCCGCCGCTTTTTGCAGACATGCTCGCCAGGTTGCACTCGCGTTCCGACAGCGGGGCGACGGAAATATGCCTGTCCTTTTGAGATTTTTATAGGTAGTGGACAGATATTGGGTGGGCACTGCTCACGCGAACACAATCTCGGAGCCATCCGGGACAGACTCTGAACGATTACTCCTCAAGTACCGTCCACCTCCAGCCGATTACTGAAGGATGAGCGGGAATATTTCGAATCATGGCGATCGCCTTGCCTGCATCTTCGCGGGGGGCCGGGACCATTGCGATCGAAAGGATGTCGAAACCCGGGTGGGCGGGCGTTTCGATCGCATCGGGGTGCATGGAGCGTAGCGCTCACTCTGATCGTCGTGATGACGCGTCCGGCCCATTCGCAGGATGGGTCGGAAATCCGCGCTGCCACGTCCGCAATGCCCGTGACGGCCGCGACTGGCTCAGCGCCGGCCGACCTGACCGACCGAATCCGCCGGCTGGAGTCGATTGGCGCGGCCGTCCTCGAGCAGAATCGGCAGTTGGCCGAACAGAATCGCCGGCTGGCCGAGGAGAACAAGGGGCTCGCACGCCGGCTGGAGGACGTGAGCCGGCGGCATGAGGAACTGGAGCGCCGACTCGATCGCATGGCCCAGCACGCCACGCCGCCGAACCCCTCGTCAACAGTGCCTCCCCAATCCGATCCCCAGGCACAGGCCGTGGCGGGCAATGTGTCTCACACCCCGTCACTCGCCGCACTTGTCGAGGACAATCCCGCACTTGATCCGATCGGTGAGGAATCGCGCTTCCTCATCGGCGGCTATGATGACGAGAAGAGCCAGTTCATCCTCGTCAAGCCGCGGGATCCGGAGAGCACTCCGTTCGCGCTCAACTTCGACATGATCACCGAGCTGCGCTACACCGGCTTCGCCAGATCCACAAGGACCTGGACCGACAGCGCCGGTGTCGTTTTGCCAGTCCAGAGTTACGACACGATCGAGGTGAATCGCAACTGGTTCCAGTTCAGCGGTTATGCGCTCGACCCGCGGCTGCAGTTCATGGCCGTGGTCTTCAGCTCCTCGACGACCAACACGACCTTGTTCCTCGGCTGGCTCGACTACCGATTCAGTCGAGCGTTCACCCTATCCGCCGGGTATTACAAGGTCCCCGGCAGCCGCGAATGGTACGATTCGTTCCGCTACACCCTCGGGGCGGATCGCACGATGGCGACCACGTTCTTTCGGCCCAACATGAGCCCGGGGATCTGGGCCTCGGGGGAGCCGGTGACCGGCTTCCACTACATTGCCATGCTGGCCAACTCGTTCAACGGCCTGAACCTCGCGAATAACCGGATCGACAGCAAGAGCGATATGGCCTTCGCGAGCAGCCTCTGGTGGGAGCCGCTGGGACAGTTCGGCCCCGGCCCATCAGACGCCGAATGGCACGACCGACCAGTCCTGCGGATCGGATCGAGCCTGACGCTCTCCCGCGAGCCCCTCGCAGGCGCCGCGGCCGTTCTGACGAACCCCGAAAATACGCTCTTCCGCCTCTCTGACGGTACCCCGCTGGCCGCGACCGGGGCGCTGGGCCCCGGAGTCCAGATCGATGCGACCAGCGTTCAGCTCTGGGCCATCGATGCGGGGTTCAAGTACCGCGGTCTGAGCCTCTCGGGCGAATATTATCTCCGCTGGCTCGATGATTTCCGCTATACCGGCCCCCTGTCGATCCGTAGCCTGTTTGACAATGGAGCCTACGCCCAGACTTCGTATTTCCTCATCCCAAATCGATTGGAGATGTATGCACGCTTTTCATTTGTAACCGGCCGCTTCGGAGGCGGCGATGAATGGAGCGGAGGGCTCAACTGGTACGTTCTCGCCCGGCGCAACTGGCGAATGACTTTCGACGTGACCCAGATTAATCACTCCCCGGCCGACAACATTCTCACCGGCTACCGTGCCGGCGAGAGCGGCACCCTGTTCCAGCTCCAGATGCTTACCGATTTCTGATTTGACTTCTGTCGTTTATAGCCTCTCAGGAAAGTAAAGTCCGGGGCAATGGGAGGTCTGACGGACCAGGGAGGGGGTCAGACCAGGACCAGGGAGGGGATCAGACCACCGGGAGGGGGTCAGACCACACAGGGAGGGGGTCAGACCAGACCAGGGAGGGGGTCAGACCAGAATGGCGCCGAAATAAGCGCAAGTCCTGACTAGCCATTAGGTTACGACCAAATACGTCATTATTGAAACAGTGTCACCCACATGGAATTAATCGTACATTATTGAGAATCAGCCGGCTTTTGTGTCAAAAAAAACGAATTAGCACATTTAACTTAATGCACTTGGCCTGATCGGCGGCTTTCCGTAAACCGATGACTGCCAATTAGTTGCTCCCTA
>JAKAUH010000369.1 GCA_021818605.1 Planctomycetota bacterium | reverse complement strand
CGGCTGCCGCGCGCTTCACGAACGGGTCGGCGTCGCGCAGCCCGTCGAACGCAAGCTCATGAACCGTCCCGTCAAGTGAAGCCCGCTCGATGAGCGTCCGGAGCGCATGAACCCGCAGCTCACGATAGGCGTCGCGCCCGCAGGCCAGCAGAACTGCGTCGTCGAGCCGCCCGAGCCGCTCGAGAATCCACATCGCGTGCACCCGCCGCCGCGCCGGCTCGGTCGGCACCAGCACCTTCCGCACGTCCGCCTCGATCCCGTTGCCCCGCTCCACAAGCTGGTTCGCCGCCGACATCCGCACCGCCAGGTTCCCATGCCCCAGGTCGGCGATCAACTCGGCCACCGACGACTTCGTCCGGTCGACCGAAGAAGGGGCCGGTGCGGCCTTGTTTCCGTCTCCGCGATAGACGATTCGCCAGATCCGCCCGCTGGTGCGGTCGCGGCCGGGATGCGTAAGCGGCACCTCATAATGGCCGATGATCCGGTTGTAAAAATCGGCGATGTAGAGCGCACCGTCCGGGCCGAGCTCGATGTCCACCGGCCGGAACCAGTTGTCCTCGCTCCAGAGGAAATCGGGCGTCTCGATCCCCTTCGGCGTCGAGCCGTGCCACTCGATCCGGTCGTGGTTGATCCGGTTGGTCACGACGTTGCCGATGAACACCGTCCCGCGATACTGTTCGGGAAACTGCTCGGCGGCGTAGTAGCTGATCCCCGCGATGCCAGTCGACCCGTGGTCGTGCGTGACCATCTCGGGCGCGAAGCCCAGCCCGTCATCCGGCTTGCCGAAGCTGGGATAGTACCCCTCGCGAATGAGCTGGTAGACCGGCCGGCTATGACAGTCGCACGAGTAGATGTTCCCCAGCGGGTCGAACGCCAGGCCGAACGGGTTTACCTGACCGTGGGTGAAATACTCGGCGTGCGAGCCGTCCGCGCGCATCCGATAGGTATTGCCCGACTGCATCACGATCGGCCTGTGATCCTTCCCCTGCACGTGCGACTCGTTCGAAAACCCGTGGCAGGCGTAGATCCAGCCGTCGAAGCCCCAGGTGAACGCATTCGTCATGCCGTGCGTGTCGCGGTGGCCGATGACGCCGTAGAACACCTCGCGGCGGTCAGCGCGGCTGTCGCCGTCGGTGTCCGTCATCAGGTAAATGTTGGGGATGTTGTGCACCAGCACCGAGCGGCCCGAGGGATAGGGCAACAGTCCGATCGGGATATTCAGGCCGTCGGCGAACGTCTGGATCTTGCGCGCCCGCCCGTCCGGCGCGAAGTCGGAGAGGATCTTGACGGTATCGCGGCCCGGCGTGCCCTCGGGCTTCGGGAACGGGTATTCGCGCGTGTCGGTGACCCACAGCCGCCCCAGGTCGTCGAAGGCGATGTTCAGCGGCTTCTGGATGTCGGGCTCCGCGGCGACGAGCTGGATCTCGAACCCCGGCGGGAGGTGAAGCGCCCTTTGTTCCTCGGCTGGCGAGCGGTGGGGCAAGGTCGACACGTTCTCGACCGGGGCCGGCCTCTGCGCCCGGGCTGATGGAGCAAGCTGGCCGACAAGGAAGAACGCGACGAGCCCAACGGCCCTCGCGACGCGCGCGTCTCGCATTTCTGACAGTCCTCCCGGATCACTGACTGATTCACTACGTTCAGGCCGGCCGATTTCCGTTCCTCGAAGATCAAACCGACCCGGTGGGATGCGTTCCGCCGAAGGCGCCTCCCCGCGCGGGGTCATCCCAGGCGAAGAAGCGCAGGCTGTAGCCCTCGGGGTCCTGGAACCGGATCTCGCGGTAGCCCTCGGCGGGATTGGCGACCGGCTCGCCGACGTCGATGCCGTGGTCGATCAGCCGACGGCGCTCGCCGTCGAGGTCCGCGACCTGGAACACCAGCCGCACCCGTGCCCGCGAGGTTGCCATCTGCGGCTCCTTGACCCCCTGCAACCCCACGCGTCCGCCCCCGGCTCCCAGCAGAGCGAACTCGTGCGCTGTGTCCACCAGGAGCGGCGCCAGGCCCAGCGAGTCCACGTACCAGCGCAGGGTCGTCTCCCACCGCGCGACGCGGATCACGGTCATGAACAGCTCGATGCGACTCGAGACGGGCGCGAGATTGGCAGGATCGCTCATTTCATTCGGTTCGTCGGATTCCTGCGGCTGGGGTCGGGCCATCACGGCGATCGATCGGCCGTAACATTATGGCCCGCGATGCCGCGCGACGCGAGAGCCTGCCGACGCCCCACCATTGCCGATCGTCCGGCGGACAGCTCCCGTTGACGATCCCGCGGCGATCGGCTATACGTTCACGCTGGCGCACCACGATGATGACGGAGCTTACTTGACGACTCGCGACAGGGAAGCGCGCTCGCGGTCGAAATGGACGGCCGCGGGCCGGCAACGCCGGACCGGCAGGGATGCATCAATGAGCAGTACGGCGGTAAGGATGCGCACGGCACCGAGGGCCGAAGCGCCCGCAAGGCCCTCGATCTCCGGTCAAACCCAGGGCCTGGCGCTGGCGGTCGCCGACGTCGGCTGGCCCAATACGGAGAATCTGTTCCGCGAGGTCGAGCGCGAGTCGGCCGCCGTGCTGAGGCTCCGCTGTCAGGATTATGTCAACGGCTGGCGCGCCCGGACGTTCCCCTGGTCGCCCGCCTGCCGGCTGCGCCAGTGCTCGCCCGACGCCTGGGAGCAGGAATTCGTCCTGCCCAGCGGCTGGATGAAGCGCTTCCCCCGGATCGGAATGCGTCCGATCGCCCGCGGCATCCGCAACTGGTGGAGCGACCGACCCGCCGACTGGCTCCGCGGGCTGGTGATGCTGTTCCCGCACTACCTGTATCTCCACCAGCAGACCCAGCCCGATGTCTCGCTCTACTACAACATCGACGACTACACGCTCTACTGGCCCCGCCAGGCCGAGCAGGTCCGGGCGCTCGAGCTCGAGGCCGTCCGCAAGGCGGATCTAACCGTCTGCGTCGCCCGGGCACGCGCCGACGCGCTCAGGGCCGCGGTCCCCGAGGCCGCCGATCGCATCCACCACATGGCCCACGGCGCCCCGACGCCGTTCCTCGCCGACGAACCGCTCGTGCGCCCGGCCGATCCGCCTGCCGACATCGCACACCTGCCGCGCCCGCTGCTGGGCTACATCGGTTTCATGGAGGACCGCGTCGACTGGGAGCTGATGGACCGCCTGGCGATCGAGTTCCCCCACGCGTCGTTCGTCGTCGTCGGCCGGCCCCGCCCGCCCAGCCCGAAACCCTGGTGGACAGCGTGCGACAGCTTCCTGAACCGGCCGAACGTCCACGCGATCGGCTGGCGGGCGCAGCACCTCCTGCCCGGCTACTATCAGTCGTTCGACGTCTCGCTCATCCCCTACCAGATGGACCACCCCTTCAACCTGATGTGCAGCCCGACCAAGATCATGGACAACATGGGCTCAGGCCGGCCGGTCGTCGCCACGGCGCTCCCCGAGTGCCGCCTGCACGCCGAGCGGTTCCATGTCGTCGATCACAACGACGCTTTTGTCGCATCCGTTCGCGACATACTCGAAAACGGCTCCGACGACGGCCGCGCCGCGATCCGCCACGCGTTCGCCCTCGATCACACCTGCCACATCGTCGTCGAGCGGATCCTCGACCTGCTCGTGGCGAGCGGTCGATAAACGGCTCGGAGTGGCTCGGAGTGACGAGTGACGAGTGACGAGTGCGGACACGCAGGCCAGTCGGGTAGAAGCTCCCAGCCATCTCATCACGGGAAGCGACTACTTCCGTTCCTTCACCAGCCGCACGTCTTCGCGCACGGCCTTCTCGTCCTTGCGAATGGTTCGCGACTCGCCGGGCAAGTACCCAGCGGCGAGGACGCGGATGCGATAGGGGCCGCCATCTGCCGTTAGCCCGGTTCGAAATTCCCCATTGAACATCTGCTCGGTTGGAGTCTTCCAGGCGACCTCCTGCCCATCGTCGCCAACATGGCCGATCTGAACGCGAAAACGAGAGATCGGCTGGCCAGTGCTGGAATCCACCGCGCACAGCCTCACGCGGAACCCAGGCGTGAGCACGATGTCCGCCTGCCTGTCGCCCGCGGTGAGCCAGATAGGGTCGCCTGGGACATACCCCATGGCGCCGATCGAGAAGACCATCCGTTCCGCCGGCGCGCTGTCCCACTCGAACCGCCCCTCGGCATCGGTCCTCTTGCGAAGCACGACCCCTCGGTATCTGGAGTTGCTCGGAATGTAGATGTCCGCGCCTGCGATCGGCTTTCCCCGCGAGTCGACAACCCGACCTTGAAGCCGCCGGCCCGGCGGCAGCCGAAACTCGACAGTCGGCCCGGCCTGCGAGCTGGCAACCTCCCGGATCGCCGGCTGGTATCCCTGCGCCTGAACCGTCAGGTTCACGGTCTTCCCGCGCGGGAGATGGATATGGAACCGTCCTGCCCGATCGGTCTCGGCGTGCCAGA
>JAKAUH010000227.1 GCA_021818605.1 Planctomycetota bacterium | reverse complement strand
TGATTCTGATCAGCGACTCGAACGTGCGGGTGCGGCCGAACTACCTCCGCGAGACGGCGTGCTACCTGGCGGAGCCGGGTGTCGGCCTGGTGAGCAACCTGTTCGCCGGGGTGGGCGAGGAGGACGCCGGTGCGGTGATGGAGAACCTCCATCTCAATGGGTTCATCGCGGCCGCCGTGGCGGGCGCGGCCGTGATGCGGATCACCTGCGTGGTGGGCAAGTCGATGCTGATGCCGGTGGCCGCGCTCGAGGCGATCGGCGGATTGGCCGCGGTGCGCAACCTCCTGGCCGAGGACCAGGCCATCGGCGTGCGCGTGCGCCAGGCGGGATACTCGATCCGGCTGAGCCACCATGTGATCGACAACGTCAACGCCCGCCGAGGCTTCCAGTGGTTCCTCAACCGCCACTCGCGCTGGTATAAGATCCGCCGGCGGATGGCGCTACCAGCCTTCCTGGCCGAGCCTGCTGCGAATCTCACCGCCGTCGGGCTGGTCTGGGCGTTCTCGGGCGAGATCGGAATTGCGTGGGGTGGGCTGGCACTTCTGGTCGGCCTGGGCCTGGTCCGCGATGCCTTCCAGACCCGATGGCTCCGCGGCTCGTTCCCCAGGCTCCGCCACCTGCTCTTCAGTCCGGCCAAGGACATCCTGTTACTGGGGGTCTGGTTCGACGCCATCGTGAATCGACGCGTCCGCTGGCGCGGGCACAGCTTCCTCGTCGGCCGGATGACGCGCCTCCGCATCGCCCCGGTGACACGGCAGGTTCGCCGACGCGTCCGACGCGTCCGGCAGCTTCGCCAGCGCCAGGCCATCGTCCCGCCCGTAGCGCCCGGCAGCCCGTCCATCGAGGCCAACCGCCCCGCCGCCGACGGCCATCGAGCCCGCGATTGACACGCTCGACGCGCCCCACCCGTTCCCGCCTCGAAGCTTGCCGGAACACCCGGGCGACCCGGCGACGTCTGTCGCTGGAGGATTTCTCTTCCGGCCTGACCAGGCGACCGACATCGCCGGGTCGCTGCGCGGGTTCTTGGCCTGCCCTACTTGAGGGACTTTCCTGGCGGGGTAATAATGATGGCTGCTGATGGTCCGTGGACAGGATCGCCCGGCCCGCCCGACTGCAGCCGGGCCGTCGCGCGACGCGGCGCGAGGCGGGAAGGATCCGGGCGGAGGTGAAAGGAGCCCGAGAGCATCCGGCGCCCCGAACCAGAAAGGGGGTCGATTGATGGAAGAAGAGCCCGACGCATCGGAATCCGATGCCGACCGATCCCGTTCCCCAGCCGAGCCTTCCCCGGCCCCGAGCCATTCATCGCCCACATCGTCCAGGGCCAATGCTTTCCGATGCTTCTCATTTTCTTGCCTCACGGCCGCCCGGACGCTCGTCTGCCTGATCCTTATCGCGACCGCCGCGACCCTGGTCGTCCCGCGCGCCGGCGCCGATGACAGCCTCGAGCGGGTGCGCCGCGCCGGCCGGCTCGTTTATGCTGGTGACATGGAAGGCGGCGGCCCCTACGCCTATCCCGAGCCCGAGGCCCCCGGCGGTGTGGCCGGGTTCGAGGTCGACCTGATGAAGCGACTGGCGCGCGAGATCGGCGTCGAGCCGGTATACTCGCAGGGCCAGTGGGACAAGCTCCTGCCGCTGCTGGAATCCGGCCGCGTCGACGCCGTGGTCAACGGCTACGAGTGGACTGACCAGCGCGCCCGCGACCACCTGGCGACCCGGCCGTATTACGTCTACCAGTTGCAACTGATCGTCTGCCGGGGCAGTCCCGTACGGTGCTGGGAGGACCTGAAATCGTTGTCCCGGACCGGCGGTGGCGAGTGGACCGTGGGCGTGCTGACCGGCTCGGCGGCCGATACCTTCGCCGCCGAGCAGGGCGGGCCGCGCGTGCGCCCCGTCCGGTTCGACGGCGCGACCGACGCCATGCTCGCCGTGCAAAACGGCCAGCTCGACGCGACGCTCCAGGACCTGCCCGCGGCGCGGTTCTACGCCGGGCGCTATCCCGGCCTCGAGCTCGTCGGGCCGCCCGAGGCGAAAGGTTATTACGTCATCTTCGTCCGCCGCCCGGATGCCGCGCTCCGCGACGCGCTCGATCGCGGCATCGCCCGGCTGGCCGACTCGGGCGCGTTGCGGCGAATTTACGAGCGCTACGGCATCTGGACCGACGCCCAGGCCGAGCTGGCCACAATCCCCGGGCCGCTCGAACCCGTGCAGGGCCGAGCCGCCGATAGCGGCTGGACCTCGCTCCGACGATTCCTGCCCCGATTGCTCGACGCCGCTCGGGTGACGATCACGCTGGCGATCGCCTCGATGCCGCTGGCCATGGCAATCGGTCTGTTCGTGGCGCTCGGCCGGCTGTACGGTCCGCGACCCCTGAGCCTGCTTTTGACCGGCTACATCGAACTCATCCGCGGCACACCGTTGATGCTGCAGCTCTACGTTCTGTTCTACCTGGTGAAGCTCTCGCCGTGGGTCGCGGGGATCGCGGGCCTGGCGATCAACTACGCGGCCTACGAGGCCGAAATCTACCGCGCCGGGCTCCAGGCGATCCCGGCCGGTCAGATGGAGGCCGCGCTGGCGCTGGGCATGTCACGGCGGATGGCGCTGCGGCGCGTGATCGTTCCCCAGGCGGTGCGGATCGTGATCCCCCCGGTCACGAACGACTTCATCGCGCTGTTCAAGGATACGTCGGTCTGCTCGGTCGTCACGCTGGTCGAACTGACCAAGGAATACAACGTCCTGGCGATGAGCACCGGTGGCGCGCTCGAGTTCGCCCTCGCGGCTGCCATGCTCTACATGCTGATGAGCATCCCGCTCTCGTGGTTCTCACGCTGGTCTGAGCGCCGACTGTCGGGGCTCGGTGCAGCGGCTGGCGACGCTGCGAAAGGAGGGACACCGGCATGATCGAGGTCCAGGGACTGCGCAAGAGCTTCGGCACCGTCGAGGTGCTCCGGGGTGTGCACCTTTCGGTCGACCGGGGCGAGGTGGCGGCGATCATCGGCCCGTCGGGTAGCGGCAAGAGCACGTTCCTCCGCTGCCTCAACGGGCTCGAGCGATTCGACTCGGGCCGGGTCGTCGTCGACGGACTGAGCCTGGGCGCCGAGGCCGAAACGAACGGCAGTCCCTGGGCCCGGATCCACCGTCAGATCTGCCTGAGGGTCGGGATGGTGTTCCAATCGTTCAACCTTTTTCCCCACCGCACAGCGCTCGAGAACGTGATGGAAGGCCCGCTGTATGTGCTCGGCCTCGACCGCGCCGCGGCCGAGGAGCGGGCCCGCAGGCTGCTCGACCGGGTCGGGATGTCCGAGCGCCTGCACGCGATGCCCCGGCAGCTCTCCGGCGGCCAGCAGCAGCGGGTGGCGATCGCCCGGGCGCTGGCGATGGAACCCCGCGTGATGCTATTCGACGAGCCCACCAGCGCACTCGACCCGCGGATGACGGCCGAGGTCCTGGCCGTCATGGCCGACCTGGCCGCCGACGGCCTGACCATGGTCGCCGTGACCCACGCCATGACCTTCGCCCGCCGGGTCGCGAATACGGTGCATGTCTTCGGCAACGGCCGGATCATCGAGTCCGGCCCCCCCAGACAGGTCTTCGAAGACCCACACGAGGAGGCCACCCGCATGCTCCTGTCGAACGTCCAGGCAACATAACCCGACTACCGCACCCCACGACATGATTCCTCCTTTTTTGAAGCAGCGGACCATTTTTTCAGTCACTCTATCGCCGTCAGCTTCGTCACAACCATATCTTGATTGGCCGCATCACCTCAACAGGAATGCTCAACAAGCGGTCGAGCTCCACCTCCTCCGGCTCGGGGTCGTCCCTTTGCGGATGCTCAATGTCTTGCCTCCATCCGTCGGCAGCACCAGCGTCGCCACGCTGTGGCTGGCCACCTGCTCTCGCACCGTGGCCCACGACGTATGCACCCCTTGGTTGACCAACGTCGTCTCAATCGCCACCATCAGGTGATACGCCAGCACACACAGGAAAATGTGCGTCTCCACCCGGTGTTCCAGGTGATGGAAGATCGGACGCTCCGCCAACGGCGTCTTGAGCGCCCGGAAGGCACTCTCCGCTCGCGTCAACGTCGTGTCGATCAGCCACGCCTCTTGCGCCGTCAACTCCGTCCGATCGGTCCGCAGCAGATAACCGCCATCGATCTGCTCCGCCTTGGCCTTCTTCTCGGCATTCGGCTCGGAGTTCAGGGTCCTGCTGGACGCATCATAGCTGACCGTGAAGTACCGCGCCACCCGCGGATAACGCTCCTTCAACCGTCCGATCGCCTCGCCGATCTTCAACTCGCGTTTGAGTCGGCTTGTCAACCGCGGCCAGGAAGTGAGCCACTTTCGCGGCCAGAATTGAGCCACCGCGGTGGTTGCCCAGTGGGATCCTCGTGCAACCCTCACAAATCTTCTGGCGATTTCCCCGACCCATCTG
>JAKAUH010000944.1:2271-4441 GCA_021818605.1 Planctomycetota bacterium | reverse complement strand
ACGCCGGCCGCCCCGCGGATGACCCAGTGAGGGATCGGATTGGTCCAGAACTCAATGTCCGGCGAAAGGCTGGCGACTCCTTGACCGTTGCGGATGCTGCCGGTCGGCAGCCGGATGTACAGGTTCGTCGTGATCGTGTAACGGCGATCCTCGGCCAGCAGGATGCGCGGCTCGATCGTGAGGTCCCCGACCGCTGTCGTGTACGGAATCCCTCCCGGGTTCAACAGGTTCGGTGTCGCCTCCACGAATGGCAAAAACCAGCCCACCTCCAACCGTCGGCTCAAGGGAGTGAAGACGAACAACTGGCCCTGGTAGCCGGTACGATTGTTATGAATGCCGTTCAGATAGGCAAAGTAGAAGGCGAACAGCCGGAAGAACGGGCCGTCAGTGCTGTTAATCCAGGTCTGCCTGGGCGCGGCCCCTTCGTCCTCCGGCACCGGGGCATACGGCTCATCCCAACCTTCGAGGAGGTTGCCCAGGCCAAGCGGACGCCAGTCGCGGGCATCAACCTGACCGAGTGCGGACCGGCCGATCACGTCCAGCCAGGGTAACGCGCTGGTAAACTCCGGCGCGGAGTCCGTGGCCGACTCGATTAGTTCGGCCAGCGACCGCGGGGGTTCTTCCGGAGTCTCGCCATCGGGCGACTGTGCCCATGCGAGCGGGCTCCACGCCAGCCCGAGTAGCAGGATCCATCGAGTTCGCCGGAGCGCCTGGCGTTGCTGTGCCACCCGGCCCCGACGGATCGCCGGAGCACTCATTGTTATCCTCCTGGACGCACGGGGCCGATACAGGACCCCGACCTGGAGGCTGAAACGTCGGAATCTCCTGAAAATGATCGGACTGGCGCGCGGGTCAACTTGAACGGTTCCGCAGTTCGCGACTGTGCCGCGCAGCCTGGTCAGACGAGCGAATTGCCGGCTGATCGCTCGCCGACCGATGCGCCCCTTGCTTCTTCGTGTGATGAAACCGATACTCCTGTTCTGGCCTTCGGGGACCGCTCACCCGGCCGGGGACGGGCGACAATCGCCTGACCAGCGCTTATCGAACCAGGCAACGAGGGAACCGGCATGGATCGTTCGCAGAGGTTGACGGCCGCAATCATGCTGGCCGCGGGTTTGGCCGCGACCATTCTGTCCACACCGACGGCAAGCGCTCAGGCGCAGGCCCAGGCAGCCGCGGCCAACGTGGCCGCCTTTCGACCGCCGGCCGCGCCGCTGGTCGCGATCGACCCGTATCTCAGCGTCTGGTCGATGGCCGACCGGCTCACCGACGACCCGACCCGCCACTGGACCCGTCGTCCCCACCCTCTTTTCAGCCTGATCCGCGTCGACGGCAAGGCATTCCGCCTGATGGGCACCGAACCCAAAAGCGTGCCGGCGATGAGGCAGGTCAACCTCGAGGTCCTGCCCACCCGGTCGATCTACGACTTCGAGGACGCCGGAGTCCACGTCACGCTCACCTTCATGACCCCCGCGCTACCGGAAGACCTGGACGTGCTCGCCCGGCCGCTCACGTACCTCACCTGGACGGTTCGCTCGACCGATGGCGCCGAGCACGCCGTCTCGATCCTGGACGGCGCGAGCGCCCTGTTGACGGTGAACACGCCGAACCAGCCGGTCGAGTGGAAGCGCGAGACCATGGGCGACTTGACGGCGCTTCGGGTCGGAACGGTCGCCCAGACGCTGCTCCAGCCGGCCGGCGACGACACGCGCATCGACTGGGGATATCTGTATGTCGCGGCCAGTTCATCCCAGGCGAAGGCGGCGATCGGCGCGACGAGCGACCTGCTCTCGACCTTCGCCGAGAAGGGGACGATCCCCGACCGCGATGAACCGCACGCGCCTCGCGCCGCGGGCGACCGCGAGCCGTGCCTGGCGTTTGTCTTCGACATCGGCAAGGTCGGGGCCGAGCCGGTCGCGCGTCATCTGATGATCGCCTATGACGAGATCTACGCGATCAAATTCCTCGGGCAGAAGCTGCGTCCCTTCTGGCGTCGCGATGGCGCCGGCCCGGCCGAGCTGTTCCAGGCGGCCGAACGCGACTATCCCCGGCTGATCGGCCGCTGCGAGGCCTTCGATCGCGAGCTGATGGCCGACCTGACGAAGGCCGGCGGGATTCGCTACGCCCGGATGGCCGCGCTGGCATATCGCCAGGCGCTGGCGGCCTGCGG
>JAKAUH010000944.1:0-2261 GCA_021818605.1 Planctomycetota bacterium | reverse complement strand
ACGCCAGCAAGCAGCCGATGCTCTTCCCCAAGGAGAACAGCAGTAACGGCTGCGTCGCGACGGTGGACGTCATCTACCCCGCCGCGCCGCAGTTCCTCCTGATGGGGCCGACCTATGCGAAGGCCCTGGTGGCCCCGGCACTGGTCTACAGCACCTCGCCACGATGGAAGTTCCCGTTCGCCCCGCATGACGTCGGCACCTATCCCCAGGCGAACGGGCAGGTCTACGGCGGCGGCGAGGACTCGAAGAACGAGGCCGACATGATGCCGGTCGAGGAGAGTGCGAACCTCATCCTGCTGTGTGCGGCGATCGCCCGGATGGACGGCAACGCCGAGTTTGCCTCGCGGTGGTGGCCCCAACTGACCCGCTGGGAGGCTTATCTCGAGAAGTACGGCGAGGACCCGCAGAACCAGCTCTGCACCGACGACTTCATGGGCCACCTGGCGCACAACGCGAATCTCTCGGTGAAGGCCATCCTGGCGATCGCCGCTTATGGTGAGCTGTGCAAGATGCGCGGCGATGACGGCTCGGCGGCGAAGTACGCGATGCTGGCCCGGCAGAACGCCCGGCACTGGATGAAGATGGCCGGCGACGGCGACCACTACCGGATCGCCTTCGACCGCCCTGGCACCTGGAGCCAGAAATACAACCTCGTCTGGGACCGGCTGCTGAAACTCAACGTCTTCCCGCCCGAGGTGGCCCGCAACGAGGTCGCGTACTACAAGCAGGTCCTGCAGAAGTACGGCGTCCCGCTCGATTCGCGCACCCGGCTCACCAAGACCGACTGGTGCCTCTGGAGCGCCACGCTTACCGACGAGCGAGAAGACTTCGAGGCGATCGTCAACCCGATCTATGACTATCTGAATGAGACCACCGCCCGGCTGCCGTTCGTGGACTCGTACGTGACCGACAACCGCGCAAGCGACGGCATGCGCGCCCGCCCGGTGATCGGCGGGGTGTTCATCAAGATGCTCGAGGACCCGGCGATCTGGAAAAAGTGGGCGAGCCGCGACCGGTTCCATTTGGGCCAGTACGCGCCCGCCCCGAAGCCGCCGCGTGTCACCGAGGTCGTGCCGACATCGCGCAAGGATTCGGCCACATGGCGCTACACGACCAGTCACCCGGCGCACGAATGGACCCGGCCCGACTTCGACGACGGGAGCTGGCGCGAGGCACCCGCTGGATTCGGCGCCCGCGGCACGCCCGGCATCCGCGTGGCGACGAACTGGGACACGCCCGACATCTGGATGCGGAGGGAGATCCAGATCCCGACCGGCGTCGATCCCGCGGCCGTCCAGCTTTTCCTCTATCACGATGAGGACGCCGAGATCTACATCGACGGCGTCCTCGCCGCCCGCGAGTCGGGTTATGTCACGACCTATCAGGCGGTCGAGATCGCCGAGCGCGCCCGCCCGCACCTGAAGCCCGGCGCGAAGGTCACGCTGGCGGTCCATTGCCACCAGACCGGGGGCGGTCAGGGGATCGACGTCGGGCTGGTGGATGTGCGGGAAAGCGAGTGAGTCTGCGGGCGACGAGCCGGAAACCGGAAGTCTCCGCGCTGGCCACCACCACGAACCGTCTCGTCGGTTCGGGGCGATGATCGTTCCGCACACGCCGAAGTCGAGCCGGGTGGTCATCGGCGAATCACGTCGCCACCCACCCTCACGGCTTCCGGCCGACCGAAAGCCGGACCGGCGCGGCCAGCCGCGGATCGCCGCGGGTTTCCAGGCCCGCGCAATAGGTTTCGGGATTCGGCCGCAGAGTGAAGGTCTGCTGGCGGCCCTCGCGCTCGACGGTCACCGGCCGCGCCAGGTCGACGAGCGGCGCGTCGAGCCAAAGGGCGAGTTCGTCCTGGTCTTTTGCCCCGAGTGTGATCATGTTCTCGCGAGCACGGGCCTCGATCCGGCCGGAGTTCGCGGGGTGCGGGGCCTCAATCCAGTAGAAATGGCGGATCACGTCGTCCGACATCGCCCAGACGACGTGATCCGGCCAGGGCGAACGCGGGCCGGCCTTGAGCATCGCGGCCACCATGTCGCGATCGGGCACCGAGTGCCCCACGCCGGGGAGGATCTTCACCTCGCCCGGATATCCGCCATACTTATGCTTGAGCCCGGCGAGCACCTTCACGAACGCCCGGCAGCGATCCGCGCGGCCATAGGCGGTATCCCTGTCGCCAACCATGACGGTGAATCTCAGGTCGCGCAGGTTCTCGGCGCGGGTCTCGCCGTCCGTTGGTGCCGCCGCCGAGGCATGCACCGCGG
>JAKAUH010000260.1 GCA_021818605.1 Planctomycetota bacterium | reverse complement strand
CCACCGATCCGGCGTCAGATCTGCCGGCCGTCGCCACCAGGCTCGCCTCGCCAGGTAGCTCGCGAGCCCCAGCCCGAACAATCCCCCCAGCAGGGCCTTCCGCAGCCACTCCGCCCCGGGTGCCGCCGCGGGCGCTGGAGCTGGAACTGGAGCTGGAGCAGCCCCCTGCTCCGCCCGCCGGTGCAGCAGGAACCCACTGACCGCGATCATGCCACCCACCAGCACGAGCACGTTCAGCACAGCCAACCGCGCCCGGTGCAAAACTGCCTCGCGATCACCCATCGAGAGCTCCCAGCCCGGCCCTGACTCGCGCCCGACCAATGACTCTTAACCGCGCCGCAAAGCTCCCTGCCGCCGCAGCCCCAGGATTAGCTCGACCTGTCCGATCGGCTGACCGGTGGCGCGGGCGATGGCATCGGGCGGGGCGCCGGCGTCGGCCATCTCCCAGATGGCGGCGTACCGCTGGTGGAGAATCCCATCGCCGTCGCCTTCGCCCATGCGTTCGAGGCTGCCGGCGAGCCGCGGGACGGTAATCAGGTTCGGCTGCGCGGGCGCGGCGGCCGAAGAGGGGACCACCCGACCGCCCGGCCGATGACCGGCGAGTGCGGACGTCCGCAGCGATCGCGAGATCGGCGGCAGCCCGCCGACCGCTGCGCCGTTCGAACCGGACGCCGATCCCTGGCGCTCCCGCACGAGGGCCTCACACTGCTCCAGCCGCTGCTGAAGGCCGCCGATACGGTGGTGCAATTCGCGGAACCGCTGCTCGCTCTCGCGGTCGGCTCGAGTGCGGCGGCTCAGGATGGCCGCCCAGCCCAGCGGCGACGCCGCGATCCCCAGCAGGAGGAACCCCGCGCCCATCGCGACCACCAGCCACATCTCCTGTGACATCGCTCCCATCCTTCCCTGGTCGAGAGTGGTCGATTTGTCGATTGATCGATGGATCCGGCCGTCCTGGCGTCCCGGCCGGGTCAGTGTCCATGCCCGTGGCCATGGCCGTCCGCGCCAGCCACGGTCTCGCGGCCCGCGGCATTCGCGGCATAACCCGCGTGCGCCGCGTCGTACACCTCGCGGAGCGGCACGCTCCGCTCGGCGGCGATCCGGGCGCAGTCGTCATACTCCGGGCTAAATGTCGGCGGCCGGTCGGCCAGCCAGCCCAGTTTCCCCCGGATCCGTCCGAAGGGCGTCTCGACCTCGACCGCCTGCCGCTTCAGCTTGTGCCGGCTGACCGGATAGCGGCGGATGCCCAGCGTCGTGGTCTCGCGGAACAGGATCTCCTCGAGCGCCGGGATCCTTGTCTCGTCGCAGAGGACCGACACCATCACGCCCGGCCGGTTCTTCTTCATCTGGATCGGCGTCAGGAACGCGTCGAGCGCGCCGGCCTCGAGCAGGCGATTCAGCGTGTATCCGACGACCTCGCCCGGCAGGTCGTCGAGGTTCGTCTCGAGCGCCCAGACGCGATCGGCCGAGGGGGGCAGCGCAACCTCACCAACAAACAGCCGGACGATGTTCGCCTGCCCCGGCAGCTCGCGGGTGCCCGCGCCCAGGCCGATGGACTCGATCGTCATGGCGGGGAACGAGGTGAACCGTTCGGCCACGGTGGCCAGGATCGCGGCCCCGGTCGGCGTGGTCAGCTCGAAGTCGACCTGCGACTCGGCCAGCGGGATGTTCTTGAGGATCTCGGCCGTCGCCGGCGCGGGGAGCGGCATCCGGCCATGCGCCGCGTTGATCCAACCCCGACCCGGCGGCACCGGGCTGGCCTCGTAATGATCCACGCCCAAAAGGTCGAGACCAACCGCCGAACCGCAGATATCGACGATCGAATCGACCGCCCCGACCTCGTGAAAATGGATCTTCGCCAGGTCGACGCCATGCACTCGCGCCTCGGCCTCGCCCAGTTTCATGAAGATCCGTTTGCCCAGGTCCTTCTGCCGGGCGTTCAGGCTGCTTTTATCGATGATGGCTTCGATGTGGTGCCAGTGCCGGTGCGCGTGCTCCTCGGGCGTGATGACCTTCGCATACGTCGCCCGGAACCCCCCGCGGCGGACGTTCTCGAACGTCAATTCGCAGGGCAGCCCCAGGCTGGCGACCGCCTCCTGGATCGCGCGCTGATCCACGCCGGCATCCACCAGCGCGGCCATCGTCATGTCGCCCGCGATCCCGCTGAAGCAGTCGAAATAGCCCACACGCACGCCGTTAACCCCTTGCCGCGAAGGATGAACCGCACGGAACCGGCCCCACCATGCCACGGTTCATTGTATCGGCGACCCTCCATGCCGCAAGGGCAATGGACCGCACGCTCGTCCACCCGGCCGCGTATGCCCGGGGCGGCGCGGGCACTCGAAGTGATCGCATCCTCCCGTATACTGGAACCCGGATTCCTCGTCGCAACCGTCCAGGAGACTCCCCATGCGCCTGGTTGGCATTGCCCTCGTGTTCGTCCTTCTGCCGATCCTGCCAACCTCCGTCCGGGCGGGGGCAAAAAAGACCACCAACGTCGACTGGCCCCGCGTCGGCAACGACGCCGGCTGCATGCGGTATTCGCCGCTCGATCAGATCCACCGCGGCAACGTCGCGCATCTTCGGCCGGCCTGGACGTATCACACGGGCGAGCTAAAAAGCCGGCCGGGCAAGACGATCGAGTGCACGCCGATCGTCGTCGACGGCGTCATGTACATCACCACCGGCTACCTCCGCGTGGTGGCGCTCGACGCGGCGACCGGGAGCGAGCTCTGGCAGTTCGACCCGCTGAAGGCCCACCCGTGGAAGCACCGGCCGATGTCGGGCGGCGTGAATCGAGGCTGCGCGTACTGGTCCGACGGCCGGCCCGACGGAGCCCGCCGGATCCTTCACGGCACGGCGGACGGCCGGCTGTTCAGCCTGGACGCCCGCACCGGCCGGCTCGACCCGGCCTTCGCCAACGGGGGAATCCTCGACCTGCGCCAGCACCTCGACCCGCGGCTCGCCCGACTCGGCTACGGGCCGACCTCGGCACCGGCCGTCTGGAAGGACACGGTGGTCGTCGGCGTCTCGTGCGACGAGGGCCCGGGCATCGCCGCGCCGGGGGACATCCGCGCGTTCGACGTCCGCACCGGCAAGCTCGCCTGGGAGTTTCGCACGGTGCCCCGCCCCGGCGAATTTGGCTCCGATACCTGGAAGGGCGAATCCTGGAAGGACCGCGGCGGTGCGAACGCCTGGGGCGGCCTCAGCGTCGACGTCGACCGCGGCATTGTCTTCGCCGGACTGGGGTCAGCCGCGTTCGACTTCTACGGCGGCGACCGCCACGGCGCGAACCTGTTCGCCAATTGCACCATCGCGCTCGATGCCCGCACCGGCCGGCGGATCTGGCATTTCCAGACCCTGCACCACGACCTCTGGGACCACGACCTGCCGGTCTATCCCAACCTTGTCACGGTCAATCACAACGACAAACGCATCGACGCCGTTGCCCAGGTGACGAAGACCGGCTACGTCTTCCTGTTCGACCGAGAGACGGGCAAGCCGCTGTTCGACGTCGTCGAGCGCGCAGTGCCGGCCTCCGACATCGCCGGCGAGCAGGCGTCGGCCACGCAGCCGATCCCCGTGAAGCCCCCGCCGTTCGCCGTGCAGTCGCTCGACGAGACGAACGTCACCGACATCAGCGCGGCCAATCGCGCGTCAGCGCTGGCACGGCTGCGCCAGATTCGCGGCGGCCCGGCGTTCAATCCGCCGAGTCTCCAGGGCTCGGTGGTGATCCCCGGTTTTCACGGCGGCGCGAACTGGTCGGGCGCGTCGTTCGACCCGCCCACGGGGCGGTTGTATGTCAATGCGAACAACGTCCCCAACGTGATCACGCTGGTCGACACCGGCAAGAAGGACCCGTCACGGTACGGCGGCTATGCGACGAAGGGCTACGTGAAGTTCCTCGACCACGAGGGTTATCCGGGCATCAAGCCGCCGTGGGGCGTGCTGACCGCGATCGACCTGAACGCCGGCACGATCGCCTGGCAGGTCCCGCTGGGCGAGCACCCCGAGCTGACCGCGCGGGGAGTGCCGCGAACGGGCACCGAGACGTTCGGCGGCTCGATCGTGACGGCCGGCGGCCTGGTGTTTATCGGCGGCTCGAAGGACGAGCGGTTCCACGCGTTCGACAAGGACACCGGCAAGCTGCTCTGGGAGCATCCCCTGCCAGCCGGCGGCTATGCCACCCCCGCGACCTACCAGGCCGGCGGCCACCAGTTCGTTGTCATCGCCGCCGGAGGCGCCGGCAAGCTCGGGACAAAAGCTGGCGATGCCTTCGTCGCTTTCAGCCTGGCGGGTAAGGAACGCTCTGCCGGCCGATGAAGAAGATGCGTAGATGCTCTCGCGCTCCTCATGTCCACGAACGGCGGGCTCAACCTCGTGGAGACCCTACACGAACCGGATATCGAGGTCATACCACCGATTCGGCCGTATGGGCCTCGATT
>JAKAUH010000735.1 GCA_021818605.1 Planctomycetota bacterium | reverse complement strand
TTTCTGAATGTTGAAGGCCTGGTTGCAGCCGAAGACGTCGCTAGATTTCCATCATGGGACACCAGCTCTGAGGAATAGGGGAATTCGGCTCATGTGGGGAAACCGATGCCGGCTCTGGCCCGCGGGCCTGTAGGCTGAGTGCAACCCACCGATGGCCTTGGAGTTACGGTGGGTTGCACCGACCCTACTACAGAAGCCCCACCAGATTCCCCGCGTGAGCCGGGAATTCTAATCGTCGCCAATCAATCGGCATTGCCCTGGCATGGAGTGAGCTGCCCAGGGAGGTCATCGAGCGGCACGGGCTGGAACGGCGCGTGCACGAGCGCGGGGGCGAGCGGGAGATCCGCTTTCTGTTCCGCGACCGGCGGCCGCGGCTGCCGATCTGGCGCGACGGTCGGATTCAGGTGGTGCGGTGGGGCAATGCCCGGGGCGAGAGCCGGTTCCTGCCTCGCACCGGCTGGACCTGGCTGTCGACAATCCAGGAGGGCTACTGGCGCAACCTCGGCCCGATCCCGGTGGATATCCCGGCCACCCTTGGGCTGGAGCGCGGGGTCTGGTTTCGCATCCGCCAGGGGGTTCGGGGCCTGCTCGTCCCCGATGAGCGAGGGAATGCCGTGGTTTACATGATCTGCGAGCCGGCCAGTCACTATTACCAGGTGATGACCCGATCGAACCGGATGCCCGTGCTGATTGAGGAGCGGATCTGACTGATCCGATGCACGACGCCGGTGTCCGCGATAAGATGGCCCGAGCGCGGACCGATCGCCGGACCCGACTCATCGACCCAGGGAGCCGACCCGTGGCTCAATCGCCTTCCCAGCCAGGATCGAAGCCATCAGCGTCGTCGCCGGCAGGCCACCCGGCATCGGCCGCGTCGCGTCCGACGGGTCCGGACGCTGCACGCGACGGGAGGCCGGTCGCGGTGCCGTCATCGCCCCCGGCCGGCAGAGCGTCCTCGGACCTGCCGGTCGACGTGGCCGTCACGGCGAGCCCGGGGCAGGGGGGGACGGTCACGGCCCGCCGGGCCGGCGGGCTGCGCGACATGGCGCTGGTGGTCGCGCCCGGCAAGGTGGGCGTCAAGGCCGCGCTCCAGCACCTGGCCAAGGCGGTGAACATCGCGTTCCAGACCGACTTCGGCGAGAATTACCTGGAATCCGTCTACCAGGCGGCGATCGTCCGCCGCGGCGAGGTCCACATCGTCCACAGGGAGTATTTCGGCTTCGGTGAGGGCTGGTTCAGCCAGTTCGGCCGGCTCATCCGGTCGCTCCAGCTCAGCCTCGAGGGGCCTGATCCAGCCTCGCCCGAGGGGCAAAAGCGCATCGCCGAAAAAGGGCCGTCGACCATCCGCGGGATCCTCAACCTGATCGGACGCAAGTTCGACCTGGTCGCCGAGTACGAGGACCGCGTGCCGGCTTATGTCGAGCAGATGTTCGACCGGCTCGAGGCCTCGGGCATCATCGTCGGCTGGGATCGGAACGACTGGGAGATCTGGACGACCCAGGTCGGGCTGGATATCCGCATCGCGCCGAAAGAAGAGGTGACGGCCGGCGTCGCCGATCAACTGGAAGAAGCGCCGGAGTGACGCCGACCGCCGCCGGAGTGCCGCGGAGCGATCAATCCGCGTGGTCGTCGCCAGGCTCGGCCGCCCGCAACTGGCCGAAGCCGCGGGTGCGTCGCATCCAGGCGCTGGTCTGCCAGTTGTCCACCGGCTCGCCGTCGAATACCACGGGCGGCAGGGGCATCAGGAACCGTAGCGACAAGGCGTGGACGAAGGGCTCGTACATCCCGCGCAGCTCGGCCAGCCTCGCCCCGCAGTCGCCGTCGTCGAGCTCGAGACCAGCCGCGTGCAGCGAGGCGCGGAGCGCCGCGAGCTTCACGGCGGGCAGCCGATCCTCGGGCGGCTCGACGGGCGGTGCGGAGACCGCCTGGCAGAGGTCGACCGCGACATGCCGGGCCATGGCGAACGTCAGGTAGGCCTGGTTCCGGACCGGTCCCGCCACGCTGGTGACGACGATCGCCGAGGCATCCAGGATCACCGTGAGCGCGGCGACCCACGACTGGTTGTCGTGCTGCGAGCGGAAGAAGCTGAGCACCGGAAACGAGATCTGGCTCTCGAGGATCTCGGCCGCCCACCGCTCCCACTCGGAAAGGAGCTGGGTCAGCAGCGAAAGGTCGGCATAGCGCGCGTTTCGCACAAGGAGCGTGCCAGCCGTCGGCGGCGAGCCGGCCCGCGCGTCGAACAGGTTGATCGCGGTCTCGCGGCGCGAGAATGCCTGGTAGAGCACCGGCAGGTAGCCGATCACGACGGCGATGAATCCGAAACCGATCCCGGTCTCGACGATGGCCAGGAACCGGCCGAACCGTCCGCTCGGCGTGACATCGCCGTAGCCGAGGGTGAAGAAGGTCACGCCGCTGAAGTAGCCATAAACATCCAGTCCCGCCGGGTCGACGACCGCTCCGCCGAGGCGCGTGCCGAGCGACCAGTTCAGTAGCGCGAAGCCTGCGATCAGGCCGGCCGCCCACAGTGAGAACAGCATCAGCAGCGAGAGCGGCCCGAAATAGCTGAGGAAATTGCTGCGGCGCCGGGGATTGCCGATGAACCGCGCCACGGCGGTCCAGACCCACCAGGTCTGGAGGTAGAAGAAACGGGTCGCGCGGAACGCCCGCGAGATCCGCCGCGGCAGGAGCATCGTCTCGAACGCCTCGAACAGAACGCCGAGGATCAGGGCGACTCCCAGCGCGGCGGTGAGCCAGCTCATCAGGCGGAATCTCGCGAAGGAACAGTGTGATCGCCGAGACCTCGCGCCGTTGTCGCCCGAGCTCCCGTTCGTGGTCAAGGAGGGGATCGATCCGGGATCGCCCCTTGCGGGATGGGTCCGTTCAATCGGTTTCGATGGCCTTGATCCGCTGGCGGGCGGTTTTCGCGGCCGGGGTGCTGGCGAAGTCCTTGGCGATCCGGCGGTAGTAGCTGAGCGCGGCCTCGGTCTTGCCCGACTTCTCGAGGTTGCGTCCGATCTGGAGCAGGTTCGCGGCCCTGCTGGCGGAAGGAGTGGCGCGTGGCTTGCTCGTGGCCCCGGACGAAGCACGCTCGTCCTTGCCGGCTGGCTTCTCGTCGTCGGGTTCGCTGTCGGTTTCCACGGCCGGTTTCTTCTGAGCCCGCAAGTTCTTCGCCCGGGTGGTTTTCATCGAGCGCCTGGCCTTTGGCTTCGCCGGTTCAGCGACCACGTCGTCCGAGAACGCATCCTCGAACCGGCTGACGCGAGTTGGAGCCGATCTGCTGGCCTTTTTTGCGCCGGCGGACTGCGCCATCAACTTGGCCTTCTTGATGTATTTCTCGGGGTTCTCGTTGAACTCGTCGCGGCAGCCGGTGCAGCAGAGGGGGAACGTCTGGCCGTTGTACGTCACGGTCATCGTCGCGGAGCCGCCGGTGACGACGCACCTGGGACGGTCGGACGCCGTTGTTCCGCCAGCCAGGGACTCGCCCTCCTTGGTCAGTCCAACCTCGATGGCGTGGCTGAACTGAACCGCATCGGGCTCCTTGCGATCGACGGCCATCGTGTAGCGGATGAAGTTGCTGTTCGGCCAGATTGTCAGCCGGAGCTTGCCTGGGGCGGAGGCGCCGCGTGATGCCGGGCCGGCGGCGACCTGCTCGAGCACCAGCGACTTGCCGGTGGAGTTCAGCTTCCCTTCGAAGGTGATGGGTGCGCCGGCAGGTTTCGGGGCATGACCGTCGAGTCGATAGAGCTTGCGCCCGGCGTCGTACGACAGCTTGCCATCGGCGAGCACCTTGCTTCCCTGAATGGAGACCGACAGACCGGTCGGCTTGCCGGAGACGAACGTCCAGGCCCAGTTATGCTTCTCGGGCCAGCCGCGAAAGGACTGTGCGGTGTTCTTCGGCATGGCCTGGCCCTTCCACTGGCCGACCAGGTACTCGAATGGGGAGAACGCCGGCGGAATGTCCCGGCCGTCCGAGTCGTCGGCCCGGGCCGACGGGATGCTCGGCCAGCACGATGCCAGGCCGAGAGCCATCAGGACCGTCGCCAGCGTGACGTTCACCATTCGATTCATGGCGAATCCCTCTCGTGGTTCAGCGGGACGCGGGTTTGCGTATGTCGGGACGGGGCGTGGCACCGGCCGCCTTCCGGAGTGACTGCAAGGCACCCTGGGTGATCCGAGTGGCGGCGGGCCGGAACTCGGTCTTCTGAATCGGCGGCGGCGAGCCGGCGGGGACGTCGACATCCACGTAGCCGATCATCATTTCCTCGAAGGTCTGTTCGCCCCAGCGTACCATCTTGCTTGGATCGGGGTTATACGGATTGTTTGACGAGTTGTCGAAATGCGCCTCGCAGTCGATCCGTGTCCCTTTTGGCAGGGTCAGCGGCGCGGCCAGCACGTAATAGGTCTGCCAGCCAAAGTCGTACGCCGGGACCGACAGGATGACCCGGGGTGACTCGCCGGGGCGGGTGAC
>JAKAUH010000164.1 GCA_021818605.1 Planctomycetota bacterium | reverse complement strand
GATCAGGGCCAGGGTGTAGAGGCTCTGGAAGATCGCTTCAGGACTCGAGCGTGGGTGGGACTGCCGGACGGCCAGGGCCCACTTCGCCAGCGGCTCGGCCTCGGCGTAGCGGCCCTCATGATAGAGGACCCGGGCAAGGTCCGCGTAACCGCGGGCCAGCACGATCTGATCGTGCTTCTGATAGGGCCGAACCAACTCGATGGCTCTGCGGAATCGTTGCTCGGCGCGGGGGTAATCGCCCTTGTTGATCCAGTTCCAGCCTGCGTTGTTCTCGATCTGCCAGTACCGAAGGATGTCGATCGGGATGTCCTCGGCGCTGACCGTACCTGCCACGAAGGTGATGAGGATCGCAACCGACAGCGAGAAGACCGGGAGTTGGCGTCTCATTGTAGGCTCCAGGATCGGGCTTGGCTTGGCGGGATCGACCGGTCGTTCGTTCATCCTAACCTCTGGGACGGCGATCGACAAACATTGCGGATCGACGAACCGAGAGATCGCTCACCGCCCGCCGACGGTAACTCCGCGAGGAAATTGCTCCCGCGTCGCGAGGGAGGTAAACTGCAAGGCAGGACGAGGTTGGCGGCGGGAGCAAGCCGGGGATGCAACAATTCGCGGGGACAATCTTTGGGATGCCGATGCGGCGGATGGCACGACTGGCGGTGATCGTGGTTTCGATCGCGGTCGTTCTCACACTGTCGATCTTCTTCCTCAACGACCAGATCGACCGGCCGGGATTCTGGCGCGTGGCGCTGGCCCTCCTGCTGATAATGGAGGCGGCCTATTTCGCGGCAGTCGCTTTCCTGGTCGTCGGGATTCCGGTGCTCGCCGTGCTGGTCGTCCGGGTCCGAGGCACAAGTCGGCGGCGCCTCGCGCGATTCCTGCTGGGGAGTCTTTCACTCACTCTCGGGCTGCTCGCGGCCGAGGCGATTACCGCGGTCTGGATCCGCCATGCGGGACACTCGACCGTGGTCCCGGTGGGGGGCATTGCCCCGAAACTGCGGATCGACCGCGCGCAGATGTGGCCGCCGGTCTCTCTAAAGAATGTTCGTCTACCTACGCGTTTCGAGGATCCGCCCGGCGACACCGACATCGACGTGGTGGTCGTGGGCGAATCGAGCGCCGAGGGGGTGCCGTTCAACTCATGGCTCTCAATCGGCCGCCTGGTTGAGTGGAAACTCAACCAGGCGATGCCGGGGCGTCGCGTCAACGTCCAGATCCTGGCGATCTCCGGGTCGATCCTCGAGCATCAGCATCGGAAGCTGGCGGACCTCAAGCGTCGTCCCGATCTGTTGATCGTCTACTGCGGTCATAACGAGTTCTCGGCGCGACTTAGCGGCGCGCGCGACCTTCCCTATTATGTGGACGACCAGGAGCCGAGCGGTTGGCAGATGTTGTGCGAGGGGGCCGAGTCGATTTCACCGGTTTGCGAGATGATCCGCCGGACCAAGGAGAAATGCCGGGTCGAGATTCCGCCGTCGCGGAGCGGCGATCGCGACCTGGTGGACCGTCCGGCATACACGGCCGCGGAGTACACCCTGCTGCTGGCGGACTTCCGTCGGCGACTCGATGCCATCGCGGCGTGGGGCCAACGGATCGGCGCAACCATGATTCTGATTCCGCCAGCGGGCAACGATGCGGGATACGAGCCGAATCGGTCGTTCCTGCCGGCGTCCACAACGCGGGACCGGCGTGAAGCGTTCCGCCGCGAGTTCCTCGCGGCCCGCGACCTCGAGCAGGCCGACCCCCAGGCGGCGATCGCGGCGTATCGAGCCCTGATCGACCGGGAGCCCGGATTCGCCGAGGCCCATTTTCGCCTCGGGGCCCTGCTCGACGCGGCCGGCGAGACGGAGGATTCGTATCGTCATTTCGCCGCCGCGCGGGATAGTGACGGCTTCCCGATGCGCTGCCTCGTCGCGTTTCAGGACGTCTACCGAGAGGTCGCAACGAAGCACGGCGCCATCCTGGTCGATGAGCAGGCCGAATTCCATGCCGTCGGCCACCGCGGCCGTCTCGACGACGAGATGTTCCAGGACGCGATGCACCCCTCGCTCCGTGGCCAGATCGCCCTGGCGCAGGCCACCGTACGCGAGCTGAAGGTCCGCCACGCCTTTGGCTGGCCCGAGCGAGCACCGGCTCTGACCATCGACCCGAAGGCCTGTGTCGCCCACTTCCGCATTGGGCCGGAAGGGTGGAAGAGGGTCTGCCTCTGGGGCGTTCACTTCGGCAACTTCTGTGAATGGATGCGGTACGATCCGACGCCCCGCCGCGAGCGCCGGCTGACCTACGCAAGGGCCTACGACCGCCTCGTCGCCGGAGAGTCCGTCGAGGCGGTGAACCTGCCCAACCTTGGCATTCCCCGTCCCGTGCCCGTCCCGGTCGCGACCTCGACGGCGTCGAGGTCGACGATGGCGGCCGCACGCCTGCATGACACGACCCTCCCCACCCCGAAACGGAGCGACCACCGTTGAACCTCATAGCATCCGAGGCCCATCCGCATCCGTTGCATTTTCCCACAATCGTGTTCGGACTCCCCGCCTGGGTGCATGACATTGTCCGGCCCGGGGATGTCATCGCCAGCCGGGAGGAGCGGATGCGGCTGGCGATTCGCCTGGCGTCCGAGAACGTCGCGCGCGACACGGGTGGACCGTTTGGCGCGGCGGTGTTCGAGCGTGATTCAGGTCGCGTGGTCTCGGTCGGGGTCAACCTGGTCGTCCCCTCCTGCTGCTCGCTCGCCCACGCCGAGGCGATCGCACTGGCCCTGGCGCAGCAAGCCTGCGGGTCGCATGACCTGTCCGCCCCGGGCCTGCCCCCGCTCGAGCTGGTGAGCACCGCCCAGGCCTGTTGCCAGTGCTACGGCATCGTCTGGTGGTCGGGAATCCGTAGCCTGGTCGTCGCGGCGCGCAACGATGACGTCGAGACCGTCGCCGGGTTCAGCGAGGGCCCGATCCCGAAGGACTGGGCGACGCAGCTCCGGGATCGCTCTGGCCTGCCGTCCGTCTCGGTCGAGGTCGATTTTCTCCGCGAGGAATCGCTGGTTCCGCTGCGCACCTTCCGCGAGCTCGGAAGGTCGATGTATCAGCCAGGCGGATTCCGTTGAGAGGCGTCGACCCAGGCGGCCGGGTTCATCTCAGGGGTTCGAGCTCCGCGATGTGATCCCACCGGCCGCCGAGGACGGTCTTGCTATCGCAGCCCAGCCAGCCGTCGAGCAGGGTCGCGTACACGCGGCGGAAATCCGTGTGGAACCGCAGGTCGTCGTCGTCCAGGTCGGACAGGCTCGGATGTTGACCGACAACGCCTCCCTTGACCGACGGTCCGGCCACGAACAGGCACGACGCCGCGCCGTGATCGGTGCCACGGCTGCCATTCTCTCGGACGCGGCGGCCGAACTCGGAAAACGTCAACAGCCGCACGCGGCGGTCGTTCCCGGTGGTTTTCAACGACTGGAAGAAGCCGGCGACGGAGTTCGCCAGGTCGGCGAGCAGCCCGCTCTGGAGCGGACCCTGGTTGGCGTGGGTGTCGAATCCCTCAAGGCTGACATAGAACAAGCGTGTCCCGAAGCCCCGCGCAATCAACCCAGCGACAAGCTGGAGCTTTTGCGAGAGACCATTGCCGAATGACGTCACGGCGCCTGGGCCTTCGAGCAGTTCGCGCATGGTCTCGACGGCCGAGAGAGTCTGGACCTGCCTGCGGCGTACGAACGACGCAAGGCCGGCGTCCTGTTCGTGCTCGTCGCCGGATGGACCGGCAAGATCGGCCAGGAGCCGGCGACGCGCCCTCTGCTCGTCGTCTGGTCCGTCCATCGGCAGGCGGAACGAACGCTGATCGCTCACGCTGACCGCTCCGCCCGCGGGTGCGCCCTCGACAGCCAGTGGCTGGCGTCCCTCGCCAAGGTGCAGGATGGGCACCGCGCCCGAGCGGTCGTCGGCGACAGTCGCAGCCCGACCGAGCCAGCCGCTGGAGACGGCCGCGCCGCGGGGATCGGCCGTCTGCCAGATGTCCATTGACTCAAAGTGCGAGCGCTGGGGGTTGGGATAGCCGACCCCCTGGACGACCGCCAGTTGGCCCTGATCCCACAACGGGCGAAGGCCCCGCATGGCCGAGTTGAGCCCGACGTGATCGTCCAGACGGATGACCTGGCTGCCGGTCTGCCGGAGCGTGGGCCGCGCCTTGTGATAGAGGTCGTCGGCATAAGGGATCACGGTGTTGAGCCCGTCGTTGCCGCCGGTCAGCTCGAGTACGACCAGGATGTTGTCAGCCCCCGGTTTCGCCGTCCCGGCCGCGCGAGCCATGAACTGCGGGACCGCCGTGCCAAAGGCCAGAAGCGACGAGCCACGAAGGGCCCGGGTCAGCAGTTGTCGCCGTGTGATCATGGATCTCACTCTAGGTTCGAGGGGAAGGGGCGCCGTTCGAAGGGCGACGGTGGTCGCCAGGTTCATTTCCGATCTGACCTGGCGACTGGCGTTGCCGGTTTGCCTGGCAT
>JAKAUH010000445.1 GCA_021818605.1 Planctomycetota bacterium | reverse complement strand
GGGGATGCCGACATATTGCGGCATGCCATCCGGCCGGACGCCCCGCGCCCGGCTGGCGACCATGCCGAAATCAGGGTGGTCCGAAAGCGCGGTCGAGGTGGGGTCGGGCCGGACGGGCGTCTTGCCCGTGAGGACCTCGATCGAGCCATCGTTATGCGCCGACATCGTGTGATGGAGCGAGCGCACCAGCGCAATCCTGTCGCCCAGCATGGCCTGGCGCGGGAACAGCTCGCAGAGGTCCATGCCCGGCACGGGCGAGTGGATCGGGCGGAAGGGACCGCGATAGGCGTCGGGTGCATCGGGCTTGGGGTCGTAGGTCTCGAACTGGCTGGGCCCGCCCCACATCCAGAAGAGGATGACCGAGGTATCGGGCGCGGATGCCGGCGCGGCCTGGCCGGCGGCCGCCCGCGCGGCGAGCAACCCGTCGAGCCCCAGGCCGCCGAGGGCGAGCGTGCCGAGCCGGAGGAACTCCCGGCGCCGGATCGGTCCGAGACAGGATGGGGTGGGCATGAGCATGGCAGGCTCCCGCTGCGATTGGCCGCGAATTGCCGAAGATTTCCACGCGAGGCGATGGTTCAGCAATCAATCCAGTCGAAGGACACGACAGGTCTCCTCGTAGCTGCCTTCCAGATCGAGGGGCACGGCGAGGTGGTCGGCCAGCCAGAGCGGCAGCGTGGGCAGCGGCTGGCCGAGTGCGAGGGAATGGGACCAGCCCTGGAAGCGCCAGCAATCGGCGGGGTGTGTCCGGGGGCAGGCGGCGGCGTACAGCGCGGAGGGCTCGAGGGACAGCGTGGGGTCCGTCTGGCCGATCAGTTCGAGTAGCTCGCTGTAGAGGTTGAACTGCCGTGTGGTTACCAGGTCGACAATCGCGACGGAGACCCGTTCCTGGAGCAACGCCGCGCACTTTGTCACGAACGAGCGACGATTCTCCGGCCGGTCCTTGTTGGCAGGGCTCACGATCTCGACAGCCGCGACCAGCCGCCGGTGCCGCTTCGTGTCGAAGACGCGAACCTCGTAAGTGTCCTGGTCGGGTAGGTCCGTCGCGACGTCGAGCGTGGGCCGGGGGGGCGCCCAGGTTGCGGTCGCGATTCCGCCGGCAGGTTCGCCCTCGCCCGGGGTCGCGGAGAAACCGGTGTCCTCCTTCTCGTACGTCGAGACGTCGACCTCGAAGGAGGCACCGAGATGGACCCGCGGTTCCGCGGCGTAGCGCCGCGGGAGCCTCCGGTTCAGCGCCAGCACGATCATCGCTGGCCACTGGCCTTGGAAGCCCTCCCACGAGGTCTGATCGTCGAGCGGTGAGCGAAAGTGGTCGCGCAGCGGCATGACACGGTCCTCCGTGGCGCGATTCTATCCGGTAGCGCCTGCGGCGTGCCATCCTGACGGTCAACAACACGCGAGCGCCGGCGTGGGTCGAACACCGGCCAGGTCGACTTCCCGCCAGGTCAGGTCGCGGTTCAACAGATACGCATGATTCCCGTCCGGCGCGAGGCAGGCGAGCGTGACCCAGCCGTTGCCGAACAGCTTCCGCAAAACGTCGTGGCGGCGGATGACGTCGTCGAGGGTCGAACGCGGGGCCTGGACCACGGTCAGCAGTCGGAGCGGCTCGTGATACGGACGGCCGTCGTCGACGTGGACCGACTGCAGCGGCAGACCGTGCATCAGGTCGCTCGCATTGCCCTGCATGACCCCGATCTTGCCGGCGACGTTCTGCGTCGCCTTGCTGCCGCTCCCATGCGCGACGTTGTCCACCGTCGAGAAGAAGTACTGGCTGTTGATCCATTGCGCCACGACCATGGGCGCGGTGAGGATCGCCGCGAGGATCTGGCCGGAGGGGTCGCTCGTCCAGTCGTAGGAGTGCAGGAAGCAGCGGCCGTCGAGGTCGATGCCGCGCGTGAGCGCCCGCGGGCCGACGATGAAGGCGGCGTTGCGCGCCAGTCCCCACTCAGGGCGGACCTCCGCCCAGTCGGCACTTCGACGTTCGATCGCCCGCCGGCAGTCGTCGTCATCGAGTGCGGGCAGGCCGAACGAGTGGGCGCGATCGCGGGCGTTTTGGGCTCCAGCATAATCCAGATCGTCGCGCAGGCTGGCGATCCGCCGTTGATGGTCGAGGCTCGCGTGCGATGCCGGGTCGAGGACGATCCGATCGGTCGTCGTATCGTGCTCGCCGGACAGGAACAGGGTGTCGGCCGGGATTGCGAGTCCCCGGTTCGCGAGGTTCGCGCGGACTCCCTGGTCGTTCAGGATCGCGGCGAGGATGCGGGCGTTCGGGCCGCCGCGGTTGCCGCCGCAGGCGCCACAGTCCAGCGCCGACGCATGCGCGTTGTTCGTCGTGCTGCTGCCGTGCCCGCAGAAAACCACCAGCGGCGCCAGGTCGTGGGTCAGCCCCATCGTCCGGAGCGCCGATTCGCCGAAGTCGGCCTGCTGCTCGAGAGGGATGTCCTGAAGCACCGGCTCGGTCGGCACCGGAGGCATGACGACGCGACGGACCGATCCGGCGAGCCGGGCGAGCATCGAGGGAGCGAACGTCCGGGCGAGCATGCGCAGCCCCAGCCACGGCCCGAGCATCTCGACCAGCGTGAACGGCGTCGCGAAGTGGTACTTGAGTCGCCCGTAGAACAAGCCCGGCATCCGCAGCAGCGCACGGCCGCGTTCGTGTCGGCGGACCAGGGCCGTCGGGGCCTCGGCGACGCGGTCGCGGACCTCGTGATCGGGCCGTAGCAAGACCGGGCACGAGTCGTGGGCGTGGTCGTCGCCGAGACCCTTCACCCGCACCGGCACGCCGAAGAATCCGGCGAAGCCGAGGGTCTCGTAATCGCCCCGGTCCTCGATCGCGCGGCGGATCGGCTCGGACCGGACGTCGATGCAGAACACGAGCTGCGCGTCGGGCCGGCGCGCGGTGGATGGCTCGCCCGCGAGCGCCTGGGCCCGGGGCCGCAACCGGCCGAGCAGGATGTCGCGGTAGCGCTCCTCGGCCGCCGGCAGCTCAGCGAGGAACGCGGGCGGTTCGATGTTGGGCATCTCGGCGGATCCCGCACGCGGCCAGAGGATGCAGGTCAACACCAGCCGAACCGCGACGTAGTCGACCAGGGTCGCCGGGCGCTTCGACCGCTCCGCCGGATCCTGCCAGGATTCCCGCCACTTCACGTGACCCGACCAGCCCGGCAGCGCGGCGAGCTGCTGGCGGATAAAACTCTCCCGCTGGTCGGCCGCGATCCGGAGCCGATCGAGGCATTGCGCGATCGCCTCCTCCGCGGAATCGGGCAAAGTCGCCAGGATCGCCCTCGCCTTCGCCGAGGTCGTCAAGGTTCGGTCGTACCGGGCCAGGTCCGCGAAGGCCCGATACATCCCGAGCCGGCGGCCGGGCATGGGGATGGCGGCCTGGCCGTCGTCGAAGAACCCCGAGCACCACCTGATCAGCTCGCGGTTGACGGCCTCGCAACCCTCGTCGGCGCGCCGATGGGCCGCTCGGTATCGCTCGGATTCGAGGACCGCCTGCTCGAACGGTCGATCCTCCAGGCCCTGGAGCGGGTTGACGGCGATGAAGGTCTTCAGCGGCCAGACCGGTGCCACGACGTCCGCCGCTACGGCCACGAGTGCGCGGACGCTCGGCGTTCGTCCGCCTCGGGGACTGTTGCGATGGTCGGTCTTCGGTGTCGTCAGAGCACTCATCGGTATTCCTTTCAGTACTGATACGTGGTCCGGACGGCCGTGACGGTCCGCCGGTCCGGCCGGCTGCCGTTCAGGCCCGCGAGGTACAACCGCTTCCACGCGGCGCGGGATCCCAGCCCGCCGGGGAGGTTGAGATTCACCGCGAGCCAGCCCAGGATGAGGATCAGAAGGCCGGCGGCGTACAGGGCGTCCATCGGCTGCGCCAGGGTCCCGTGCATCGGCGACAGGATCGCCTCGACGAGGCGGACGCTCAGGCCATAAAGGCCTCCTGCTCCGGCGCCGACCAGGAGCGCGGAGACCAGGCGTGACCGGGTCGTCGACGCCTGGAGCAACCCGAAGGCGAGCTGCGCCGCCGCCAGGAACGCCAGGCCCGACATGAGGCCGCCGGTCTCGCTTAGGCTGGCGCCGATGCCGCTGGCGCCCGAGAACGCCCCGGCTCCCAGCACGCCCGCCAGGCCGGCCCCGACGAGCCGCGCGGGCGTCGCCGCGCCCGTCGAGCCCGACTGATGCTTCTCTCGGACGACCGAGCCGCTGTTCAGGAACAGGTAGGCCTTGAACAGCCCGTGCCAGCACAGGTGCGAGACCGCCGGGCCGAACAGGCCCATTCCGCATTGCATTAGCATGAATCCCATCTGTCCCATCGTCGAGCAGGCGAGCATCCGCTTGACGTCGGGCTGGAGCAGCTTCCAGAAGGTGCCGACCGTCGCCGTGATCAGCCCGACAACAAACAGCCCGTGCAACAGCGCTGGCCGGGCGAGGTACAGCGGTGCGAACCGAACCAGCAGGAAACCCCCTCCGTTGACCAGCCCCGC
>JAKAUH010000991.1:3940-4484 GCA_021818605.1 Planctomycetota bacterium | reverse complement strand
GAGCCGAGTTGGACCGACGCCGGGCGGAGCTGCGGGGTGATCGTCAAGATCTGACCCGACGAGGCCTGCCCGATCCGATCCGATCGGATGTCGCCGGCTCTACCCACCACCAGAAAAGTCAGCCCACCCCGGGCATCTCGCGGCGACCGACCGCTCGTTGCAATCCGAACGAACAGACCTCGCGGCCACGAGGGCCGTGCGTTGACGACGATACGGACAAGCGAGGAACGCACGATGACCACGACCCGAGTCCTGCCCGTCCGCCGGGGCCATGCCCCGGCCTCTGCCCGTCCGTTCGAGGACGCCATTCGGTCCTGGAACGACCCAGCCGGACTGAGTGCCGCGTTGCGCGAGGTCGCGATGCGAGCCCACCGGGCCATCCGCGCCATCGAGGCCGTGTCTCGCGCGGGCGGTGATCCCGCGTGGCAGGCCGAGAGCGCTCTCGCCGAGCTGGCCGGGCTGTATCCGCTAATCGTCCAGCTCCAGCACCGCGTCGGCAACAGCTCGCACAGCCCCCTGGCCGCGTACCTCGCGGCCCTGCGCA
>JAKAUH010000991.1:0-3930 GCA_021818605.1 Planctomycetota bacterium | reverse complement strand
GAGCTGCGGACGGTCGTCCCGTAGCTCAGGCCAAAGCCTGACCGACGAGGCTCTTCCCGGAACAGAGCCTAATGCGGCAAGGCCGCAACCATTCTCGACGAGAATTCCATCTCTCGCGGCGCCGCGGAGGACGCCCAGAGGGCTCGGAAACGCGCAAGCCGCCGCTCGCCGGCAATCCCCTGCGCGCCCGGGATCTCCGTGGCTCCGCGCGAGATTCTGTGCGATCCGAACCGGTCGCCGAATAGAGCCGGCTCCTCCACCAGACCGGTCCAGGTCGATGGACCGGGTCCGTCGTCGCGATGCGTCGATTCCGCGCCTGTATGCCAACCATGCGTCGGGTCGTCTATAATGAAGCCCCGTCGGAGTAGGATCCGGCCGCCCGCGACGACCAAGCCCCGGTGATCCATGAGCCGAACGATCCCGCCCAGCCTGCCGCAGTACACCGGCCTGCGCCGTGGCCGTCACACGCTCCGGCTGCTCGGCCCAGTCGTGCAGCTCGGGTTTTTGGGCCTCGGGTTCGCGGTCTTCCTCGACAAATCGCAGTCACTGCTCTCCGACGCGCAGTTCACCTGGGGCGAGCGCACCGTCATGGGCGCGGTCGCCCTGGTCGCTCTGGGCGGTTCGGCGATGGCCGGATGGGTCGTCGGCGTGATGATCCGGATCCTCGCTGATACCTTCGAGGCGATGGCCGACGCCGCCGAATCGGCGCGGCGGACGACCGAGTTGATCGAGGGCCACGTCGTGCCAGCGCTCCTCCGGATCGCCTCCGCCCTCGAGCAATCGCCATTGGGACGCGATCGGATTGAGCCGGCGCGCCAGCGCCCGGCCAGGCCCTGACGATGGAACCCCTGCCATGGATCAGCCCGCTCGTCGTCCGGAACGTGTGATACCCAGGAACGCCGCGAGCCGACCGGCGCCGGCTCCTCCGGCGACGGCAGCGGCACCGCCGCCGTCCGTCCCGGCCCAGTCGGTGTTCGTCCCATCGGCCGAGGCAAAGGAGCGCCGGTCCCGCCGATGGGTGTGGATCAGCACGGCGCTGCTGGCCCTCCTGGCGATCGGCGCCGTCGTCGTGATGGTCTACTGGCCGCGGCTCAAGCCCCGCCCGCGCCAGCTGGACGCGGTCGAGAAGGTCGCCGGCGCTTACCTCGACGCCCTGGTCCGCAACGACGAGGAAGCCCGGGATCGGCTGGGCACCGTCGAGGAACCGCCGGGGATCGGCTCGTATCAGGACGCGTACCACCAGCGGGCCCGCGATCGCCAGATTCGCGGCGCCTTCGCGCCGATCGCCTCGCTCCACAAACGTATCGACGGCGAATTCCACTACGACGCGTCCGCCGGCCGCTTCACTCCGAAGAACGCGCTGGGCATCGCCGGCGAGACCCTCGACGCCCTGCATGCCGCGAAGGAAGAGGCCGAGAAATCCGGGATGTACAAGAAGATGCAGAGCGGCGATCCGAACGATATCTTCGACGCGGCCGAGCAGTATGGCAAGGTCTTCGACAACCTCTCGAAGAACGCGCTGTCGCCCAGGCGCCTGCTGCCGACCTACAAGATGCTCGTCGAGTCCTCGAAGCCTCTGCTGTCCGGCGCGGCCCGATCCCTCGCGCTTGTCGTCGCCGACGATCCGAAGCGCTGGGACGCCCTGCTCAAGCGGTCGTTCTGGACGCTCAAGCCCGACGGCCCGTTCATTTACGAGGAGGCCGAGGTCACGGCGACCGCCCGCGACCGCCTGGCGTCGCTGGGTGATCCTCCCACGCGGCTGCGGCTCAAACTGGTGCGGTTCCGGCTCGAGGGGATCGACACCGGCTGGAAGGTCGTCGAGGCGCGCCGGGTCCAGCCCGGCGAGAAGCAGGCGACAGCGACGACGGCACCCGCTGCGCCGGCCGAGCCGCGGTCGTATTCGACAACGCCTCCGCCCGGCGGTCCGCCGGTTTCGCCCGGCGAAGTGCCCAGCGGCTCATTGCAGCCGCCCACGCCCCAGTAACTCCCAGACGGCCACAACGCGCCCGTCTCGATGCGCCAGAGCCCGGTCGTGCAGCACGAACGTGAAGTCGCTGTACCCCGGGATCACATGCACCTTGTCGCCGATCTTCAGGTCGGCTCCCGGCGCGAGGGTGATCACCGCGTGCTCGGCCGAGAGCCCGGCGACCGTGCAATCGGGATGGTCGCGCAGGACGGGAACGGCCTTGTGCGCGCTGATCGACTTGAGGCCGATATCCAGGATCGCCCGGTCGGCCGTGGGCCGGCTGACGACCGTCGCCAGCACCGAGATGGCCGCCCGGTGCCCCGCGACGCCACAGGCCTCCGTGTAATATCGGCAGGCGAAGATCCCCCCGCCGGCCTGGAGCTCGGTCACGCCCCGGAAATCGGCCGTGTACTGGTAGCTGCCCGACCCGCCGGCCGAGACGATCCGGCAGTTCAGTCCGGAGGCGACAAAAAGGTCGCGGGCCTCGAGCAACCGGCCGATCGCCCCGGCGATCGCCGCGCGCTTCGCCTCCGGTTCGGCGATCATGAGCGTGTGCCCCTCGTATCCCATCAGCCCTTCCAGGCGCAGTCCCGGCGTCCGATCCACCAGCCGGGCCAGCTCGACGGCGGCCTCGGGCGTCGCGACGCCCGTGCGGTTCAGGCCCAGGTCAAGGTCGACCAAGATGCCGACCGTGGTTCCCAGCGCCGAGGCCGCGCGCCCGATCGGCTCGAGGTGGTCGACGTGATCGACCGTGGCCTTCACGTCCGCCATCAGTTGCAGCGCCGCCAGCCGGGCAACCTTGCTGGACCCGACGACCAGGTGGGCGATCAGGATATCGTCGATCCCGCCGGCCGCCATGACCTCGGCCTCGGAGACCTTGGCCACCGTGACGCCGATCGCCCCGGCGCGCCGCAGCAGGTGGGCGACCGCCGGGCACTTGAACGCCTTGGCATGCGGCCGCCACGCGACCCCGCGCTCGCGCAAATGCCCGGCCATGCGCCCGATGTTCTGATCCATGTGGTCCAGGTCGATCAGCAGGGCGGGCGTATCCATCTCGGCCACGGGCAGACCGATCGGGCTCAGTTGCATCGGGCGATCCTCGCGATGATCGACCAGGAAACCACGAGGACGACGGGCCTCGTGCGACATCGCCAGGCTCGCAAAGTCGGTGACCGAGTTCAAGCGGGCTCGGACGCCTCGATGGCCCGCCTCGACGGCGCGGAACGGCCGGCCTCGCCGAGCGCCCCCCCGATTCCGGATGGCATTCCGCGCGGCGAGACGGTAACGTGAATGGAGCCAGCACCAACCTCGCGGGGCGATTAGCTCAGCGGTTAGAGCGCCTGCTTTACACGCAGGATGTCGGGGGTTCGAATCCCTCATCGCCCACTATGCAAGCCTTTGCCTCACAGGAAGTTACGGCAGCAGCACAGGCCGCGAGAAATAAAATAAAAAAAGGACCGAAACGGATTTGGTTTGCTCATCGATTAGTCGACGAACTCATCCAGGTACGGCGCGAGTGGCACTCGGGACACCAAGCGTGCAAGTTTTGCGGGAGAAATCAGATCGTTAACATTCTCAACCGCGCAATGATTGGCTAATCAACGGTTCTGATATCAGCCATGCTAGTATCTTCTCGAACGTTTCCTGTTTCTGCGGCATTGCTTTATCGCTGAGATGGGCATTCATAGTGTCCCTGAATGCCTGCAACAGCGCCGCGCGCAATTCGGGCAAGCGTTCGGCGGCTACGCCCGCCGCCGTCAACAACCCGTCGATCTTCAACGCCAGCGATTCGTCGCCAATGACCGCCGGCTCGATTTGGCCGCGGATCAAATCGACGGGCTTGCGTTTCTTCGTCAAGACGTTAATTCTACAGCGGAACGAATTTCTCACCCCGATTTCCATGCTTAAGCTTCCACGATTTCATGTGCGATTCCATGGCGATGCGGTTTCGATTGATATGATAG
>JAKAUH010000661.1 GCA_021818605.1 Planctomycetota bacterium | reverse complement strand
GGCCAGATGCTCGACCGGGCCGCCGCTGGCGACGCCGAGGGGTGGTTCCGGACCGCCGGCGCCGTCAGCAACCGCTGGCGGGTCTGCGGACTGGCGGCCACGTACACCTTCCTGCACGCAATCGGCCCGGCGCGGGGGAAGCTGCTGAAGTACGACCAGGCGCTCGACGACCGCCGCACCTGCTGCGTCACGTTTGCCAGCATGGCCTTCCACGCCGCCGAGCCCATCCCGGCACCGCCGCCGATCTCGCTGGCCTCGCACGTCCCGATCTCGACCGCCGGCTGCTGACCGGCCGCCCGCCGCGTCGGCAAGCCCCATCGCCTACCCCGCAGCCGCGCAGAGACGCTGGATCGCCGATGAAGCCGGGGGTAGAATGTCCGGCATCCCGGCGGCGCCGGCTATAGACTTGTGAGAGTTGCAGATCGGCGCGGACCGGTTCGAATGCGGCTTCAAAAAGGAAACTGGCTCCGAGCCTTCGAGGTGCCAGTCCCCCTTTTGAAAGACCCCCCAGGACGAAGGAAGGCAGCAGTGAGCAACCCTCGATCGAAGCTGGTGATCCTCGGCATCGGCGACGACGGGTTGACCGGCCTGACCGAGTCGGCGCGGCGAATCCTGATGGACGCGGACCTGATCCTGGGCGCACCACCGGTCCTGACGCTGCTGGAGAGCGTGCCGGGCCGGAAGCAGCCGCTCGAGCCCGAGATGGGGCTGGCGCTCAAGCAGGTGCGCGAGGGGCTCTCGGCACGTCGGCCGGTGCTCGTCAGCGGCGGCGACCCACTGTTTTACGGCGTGGCGCGCTATCTGTGCGACCGGCTGGGCAAGGACCAGTTCGAGGTCGTGCCGCACGTCAGCAGCATGCAGCTCGCCTTCGCGCGGATCAAGGAGAGCTGGGAGGACGCGTACCTCACCAACCTCGCCGGCCGGCCGATCGAGTCGGTCGTCGACCGCATCCGGACGGCCGAAAAGGTCGGCGCGTTCTCCAGCGACGAGTGCCCGCCGTCCCGGCTGGCGCGCGAGCTTCTGGAGCGGGGGATCGACTACTTCCGCGGGTACGTCTGCGAGAACCTCGGCTCGCCGGACGAGCGGGTCACGCAGGGCGAGCTGGCGGACATCGCGGCGACGGAGTTCGACCCGCTCAACGTGGTGATCCTGATCCGCAAGCCGAACCGCCCCGACCGGGCCTACTCGGGTACGCGGCACCGGCTGTTCGGCAATCCCGACGACGCGTTTGCCCAGTCGCTGCCCAAACGGGGGCTGATCACGCAGGCCGAGGTGCGGGCAATCGCGCTGGCGCAGCTCGACATCCGCCCGACGAGCGTGGTGTGGGACATCGGCGCCGGCTCGGGTGCGGTGGCGATCGAGGCGGCGCAACTGGCGAGTCAGGGGATCGTCTATGCGATCGAGCCCGAGCCGGGCGACGTGGCGCTGATCCAGGCGAACGCCGAATCGTTCGGCGTGCCGAACGTGCGAACGGTCGTGGGCCGGGCCCCCGAGGTCCTCGCCGGGCTGCCCGATCCCGACGCGGTCTTCGTCGGCGGGACGGGGCGTCAGGTCGACCCGATCCTGAGCGCGGCCTACGGCCGGCTGGCGCTCGGCGGCAGCCTGGCGGTGAACGTCGCGACGATCGAGAGTCTGTCGGCGGCCTATCATGCGCTCAAGGGACTGGCGGGTGCGGTGTCGGTGTGGAACGTTTCGATCGCCCGGGGGATCGAGCAGATGGACCGCCTGCGGTTCGAGGCGATCGCTCCCACATTCCTCCTGGCCGTGACCAGGCGAGAACCTCCGCGCGATTGAAAGGAATGGGACCGCGCCCGCGTCCCGCGGGCCGCTCGCCCGTTGTGGGCCGGCGGCATGACGGCTAGATTGGTGCGGTGGCGGATGAATCCGCCGCCAGGCGAAGACGAGGACCGCATGCCCGAGTCCCAGGAACCGGAGCTCGACCTGATCGCCGTGGGCGCCCATCCCGACGACGTGGAGATCGCCTGCGGCGGGACGCTGGCGCGCCTGGCACGGAAGGGATACGCCGTTGGGGTCGTGGACCTGACCGACGGCGAGCCGACCCCCCACTCCCCTGGCCCGGACGTCCGGCTGGCCGAGGCGGCCCGCGCAGCGGAGGTCCTCGGCGTTGCCGTGCGGATCAACCTCAACCTGCCCAACCGCCGGCTGTTCGACGACTTCGAGGCGCGCGTCGCCCTGGCCAAGGTCTTCCGGCGACACCGGCCCAGGGTCGTGTTAGGCTTCGGGGGAAAGACCGTGCTGGCCTCGCCCGACCACTACCAGGCGATGCTGATCACCGACGCCGCCGTGTTCTACAGCCGGCTGACCAAGTGGGACGAGCACTTCGACGGCCTGCCGACGCACACGGTGGCCAACCAGTTGAGCTTCCCGATCGCGCTGCACGGGTTGGACTTACCGCAGGCGTCCGGGTACATTGTGGCCGATATCGGCACGACGCTGGAGGTCAAGCTCGAGGCGATCCGCTGCTATGAGACGCAGTTCCCCGCGAGCAAGGCCGGGATCTTCCGCGCCGTCGAGACGATGAACCGATATCATGGCCTGACAGCAGGATTCGAGGCGGGCGAGCTGTTCATGACCTATCGCTCCGTCGGCGTGGACGACCTGATGCGGTGGGCCAGCCCGGCGCATGGCCGAACGTAGCGGAGCGGAGGGCGATCGCATGATGTCGGCGTCGGGCATCGCGACGAGGGGCGCTAGGATCGCCCGCGGCGTGCCGGGGTCGGGCAAGCAGATCGTGCGAAGCGGCCGGGACCGGGCGTCGGTCGGCGTCGAGCCGGGGCGGGGTCCAGGCCAGATGCGTCCCGAAAGGTTGGACACGCGGTGAGCTGGCTTTCGCGATTCTTCGGCTGTTGGCACAAGCTCGTGAGACGGGACGGGGGCCGCACGGACCCCGACTCGACGGCGGAGTTCGCCACGATGTCGTCGTTCACCCTGCTCCCGGGCAAGCTCAAGCTGCGCGCCGGCGTGGTCTCCGTCCGCGGCAACTACCGCGAGCACAACGAGGACAATTTCTACGTCCCCGGCCGGCGATCGGTCCGACACGACAGCAACACCGACAGCCACTCCGAGGCAGCAACCGTCACCCTCGAGCCCCGCAACGTCTTCATCGTCGCCGACGGCATGGGCGGCCAGCAGGCCGGCGAACAGGCCAGCCTCATGGCCGTCGAGCTGATCCCCCGCGCCGTCGCCCGCCGCCTCGGACCCGACGAGGCCGATCCCGCCCGGATCAAGGAGGCCATCCGCGAGGCCATGGCGGAGGTCAACCAGGAGATCCTGGGAAGCTCGGGCGCGGTCACCGAATATACCAACATGGGCACGACCGTCGTGCTGGCGCTCTTCCGCAACGACCGCGCCTATGTCGCCGGCATCGGCGACTCCCGCGCCTACCGGCTGCGCGACGGCCGGATCGAGCGGCTCACCAAGGACCACTCGCTCGCCGACGCCCTGCTCGAGGCCGGCACGATCTCGCCCGAGGAACTGCCCAACCACAAGTACAAGAACGTGCTGTACCTCTACCTGGGAAGCAAGGATGCCCGCGGCGGGCCAGAGGACATCCGCGTACTCGACGTCCGGCCGGGCGACCGCATGCTAATGGCCAGCGACGGCCTGACGGGCGTCGTCCCCGACAACAAGCTCCGCGAGGTCCTCGCGACCGTGGACGACCCCCAGCAGGCCGCCGTAACCCTCAAGGACATGGCGCTGGCCAATGACTCGAAGGACAACATCACCTGCCTGATCATTCATGCTGTCGCCGAATCCTAACTCCCGGCGGCCGCCGCCGACCGGTCGCCGAGCTGAGGGCGGGCCGTCCCGCGTGATCCCCGAGTCGTCAGTCCCTGGATCCCCCGGCTCGACCGGGGCCTTCACGCCATGCTCCGCCTGGAGGAGTTCGAGACCAATGTTCTCCTGTCCGGGCTGGTCCCGGAGGACGCGCTGGCGCGGGCCCGTGCCGTCGTCGTGCCGCAGGCGGACGATGCGGCGCTCCAACTCGCCCGCCGCCTGATCCAGGACAAGCAGCTCACCACCTTCCAGGCCCGCAAGCTCCTCTCCGGCAAGACCAGCGGCTTCATCCTCGGCGGCTACCGGCTGCTCCGCCAGCTCGGCGAGGGTGGCATGGGCAAGGTCTACCTCGCCCAGAACGACCGCGGCGAGCGCGCCGCCATCAAGGTCCTGCCCCCGCGCCGCGCCCTCGAGGACGAGAACGCGCTTTTGCGCTTCCGCCGCGAGATGGACCTCTCACGCCGGTGCGACCACCCGAACATCGCGCGCACACTCGCCGTCGGCAACGAGGGCGACGTCCACTTCATGGTGATGGAGTACATCCCCGGTGAGAGCCTCTTCGACATGGTCAAGGGTCAGCGCGCCGGGCCGTTGCGCGTCCCCGACGCCGCCCGGCTGTTCCTCAAGCTGATCAACGGCCTCGACGCCGCCCACCAGGCCGGGCTCATCCACAGAGACAAAAAGCAGACC
>JAKAUH010001115.1 GCA_021818605.1 Planctomycetota bacterium | reverse complement strand
CGAGGACGCTCGCGACGGGCGACTGCGCTTCGCGGCGGGCTGCCCCGCGCCGGCCTTCGCGCTCGCGCTCGACCGCGACCGCGATGACGACGGCCGCGCGACCGACAGGGCCTTGATCAACTGGTCCTTCCTCATGGCATGCCAGCCGATGATCCCCTGCTCCTTGGCGAGCTGGGCCAGATACTTCTTATTGCAGTCCTTGAGTGCATCGACGGTCATACGGTACCACTCCGACACCCCGCAAGGTCCCCATGGTCTCGTGAGGGGTGGTTGTCATGCGTTTGATGTCAATCATCCGTGAGTGGTCCGATCCGGAAAACTCCATGCATCCCGGACTGACGGGGCGACGCGGCGCGATGTCACTTCCTGTTGTCTTGAGGGTCGGCTGCCGGTGATCTCCTCATCCTGGGGACACCGCCGAAGGTCCGGGCCGCAAGCGGTCGAGCGAGCCTTACCCCGGGACTGGTCCGCGCGGTTCTCGCCGCGTCGACCACAAAAGATCGGCGATAAAACAACGAAGGCGGCCGGCGTGCCTCTTAATGAGGCTCGCGGCCGCCTAGGACTGAGAATCGATCAGGGGACTCACACAAGGTTGGTAGCATGGCGAGACCCCTGACTGGGAGGACTGTGCAAGTCATGGAACGTCGAGTCGTTCCGCCCCGTTTGCCTCTCGCTTCGCCCGCTAGGAAATACCATATCGGCCAGAGGTCTGTCAACCGCACCGCGGGCGAAGTGTACGGAAACGGACACCGAGACGCGGACTGGACGCGGAGCGAGTTGCCGGCACGACGGGAGGCGACGGATCGCAGCATCCCGAGATTGAGACGCGGGACGACAGCCGGGTCGGGATCTTTGTGAAAATTTTCTCGAATGGGTTTTCAGTAGGTTGACAGGGGGGATTCATGCAGTATAACTTGTCGTTACTGGAGCGTCCCCCTTTGCCTCGTCGCCTTCTTGCCGTCGGTTCGCGGTGAGCCCGTGAGCCAGTGCGGCGGTGTTCCCGGCGTGCGTCGCGATCGCGGAGCGGCCGGGGATCGGGAGTCGTGCGTGGTCGAGCAACCGGAGTCGCGGTCTCCCTTCGGAGTAGGCTTCGCGCTCGCGTCGAGGATCACGACGGTGGGAATGGCGTTCGCGCTGCCCCCGGCGATTGGATTCGTCGTCGATCGCTGGCTGAGGACAACCCTTGTGGCGACCCTGATCGGTGCGTTGCTCGGGATCGTCGCGGGGGTGCTCCAGACCGTGCGGTTGGCGCAACAACTCTCGCCCGGCCCGGCGCAGCGTCGGCCCAACCGGGACGACGGCCGGGACAGGCCGACCTGATTCAGCCGGGCCGAATTCGGCGGGATCGGCACGAACAGCACCTCGGGAAGGCCCGGATCGCACCGCGGTGAATCGTCATTCCGCCCGGTGCGACTACGAGGCCCGACAATCGCAGACCAGGACAACCATGGCCGGACAATCACAGAATCCCGATCCCCTGAGCCATGTGCTCGACCATCACTCGATTGAGATCCCGTGGTGGTCGCACTCGATCGAGGAAGGGCGGCAGCTCACCTATACCAAGGTGATCGAGTTGCCCTCCGTGGCGGGGCTGCAGGTCACCAAGTTCATGGTGATGGAACTGGTGGTCGCGCTTTTGATGATGGGGATCCTGCTGCCGGTGGTCCGGCACATCCGGCGGACGCCGGTGAGCCGGGGCTGGTTTATGAACATGTTCGAGGCGATTCTCCTGTTCATCCGAAACGAGGTCGCTCGGCCGGCGATCGGCGGCCATGAGGCTGACCGGTTCCTGCCGTTTCTCTGGACGGTTTTCTTCTTCATCCTGTTCAACAACCTCCTGGGTATGATCCCCGGCGGTGCTTCGGCGACGGGAAACATCAACGTCACGGCGGTGCTGGCAGTGATGACCTTCGGGGTGGTGCTCGCGGCGGGAATTCGCGAGGCAGGGGTGGCGGGCTTCTTCGTGGGTCTGGTGCCGCACCTAGACGTGCCCAAGTGGATGCAACCGGCACTCTGGGGATTGATGTTCGGCATCGAGGTGGCCGGGCTGTTGGTCCGGCACATCGTGCTGGCCATCCGGCTCTTTGCCAACATGTTCGCCGGTCACATGGTACTCGCGGTGATTCTGGGCTTCATTCTGATGGCCTACTCGTCGCTGGCGTTCTATTTCGTGGCACCGGCGAGCGTGGTGAGCGTCATCGGCCTGAGCCTCCTCGAGCTGTTCGTCGCGTTTCTCCAAGCCTACATTTTCACGTTTCTGTCCGCGTTGTTCATCGGGATGGCCGTCCATCCGCACTAAGGATGGGACGGGCCGGAACCGAGCGGACCCTGTCCGGTGAGATGCCGGGCGGGCAGGCGTCGATCGTCGGGCCGCACCGGGCGGGCCCCGCCGCGACGGGCGGGGCGGTCCCGCCGGAAGACGCCCGGGAAGGTCTCCTCAACTGTTTTAGGAGTCGAGATTCCGATGAATTGGATCAAGTCGATCATGGTGGCCGGGGCCCTTTTGCTCATCACCGACGGGGTGGCCCAGGCGCAGGCGCCGGAGACGACGGTGCAGTCGAAGGACCTCAAGGCGATCGGTGCCGGCCTGGCGATCATCGGCGCGGGCGTGGGCATCGGCCTGCTGGCCAAGGGCGCCGTGGAGAGCATGTCGCGCCAGCCCGAAATCGCCGGGACGATTCAAACGGCCATGATCATCGCGGCGGCGCTCATCGAAGGCGTGACATTCTTCGCGCTGGTCATCATCATCATCGAGGTGTTCACCGGAGCCTAGGGTCGCGCCGGAAGATTAACTCCGGCGAGGGAGGCGATCGGATCGCGTCGGTCGGGCCCGCGTCCGGCCGGACGGAGACGTCTGGCTCGCCCTTACCTCTCGCCGACGTTTGCGCCCCAACACGGACCCACGGAGCATCTCGTCCCGCGCGAGGATTCCCATGCAGAGACGAACGAACCAATATCTCGGGATGATCGCCCTGGGCCTGGTGCTGGCGCTGGGCCTCTCGGCCCCGGTCCGCGCCCGGGCGCAGGCGCACCCCGAACCCGCCGCCTTGGCGACCGGCCACGAGGCCGGGGCCGCTTCCGAGGGCGGCGCCCACGGCGGCGGTGCCGGCGCGTCCAATCCCCTCAAGGCCGAGCCGACCCTGGCGATCTGGACGCTGCTGGTCTTTCTGTGCTTGCTGGCGGTCCTGGGCAAGTATGCCTGGAAGCCGCTTTTGACCGCCCTGCACGAGCGCGAGCGGCACCTGCAACACACGCTGGACGAGACCGAGCGTGCCCGCAGTGAGAGCGAGGCCCTGCTGGCCGAGCACCGGCGGCAGATGGCCCGCGCGGCCGACGAGGTGCGGGCGCTGCTCGACCTGGCGCGCCGCGACGCTCAGGTCACGGCCGAGGGGATGATCCGCCAGGCGCAGGAGGAAGCCGAGGCCGCCCGGCAGCGGGCGCAGCGCGACATCGCCTCGGCCCGCGACCAGGCGCTGGCTGAAATCTGGCAGAAGACTGCCGACATGGTCGTGCAGACGGCCGGGCGGGTGCTGGCCAGCGAGCTGAGCCCGGATGACCATCGCCGGCTGCTCGACGCGGCCATCCGCGAACTGCCCGCGGCGTCTGCCAACGGGCAAGGAGGGGCGCACTGATGACCGAAGCCAAGGCTCCCGCGGCCGACAGCACGGCGCTGGGCGACGAGCACGTCGGCCTGGCCCGCCGCTACGCCGAGGCGCTGGTCGATGCCGCCACCAAGGAGGGCCAGGCCGACGCAGCCGTCCAGGAGCTGGACGAGCTGGTGTTGGATGTCCTGGCCCGGTTCCCGGTCTTCGCCCAGATCCTGGCCTCGCATCGGGTTCAAGCCGCCGAGAAGGATCGCATCCTCTCCGACGTGTTCCAGGGCCGGGCGTCGGACCTGGTGATGCGGTTCCTCCGCGTCCTCAACCGCCACGGCCGGCTCCAGCTGCTCGCGGCGGCCGCCCGTGAGGCCCGGATCCTCTGGGACCGCCGCAATCGACGGATCCCGGTGTCGGTCCGCTCGGCCGTCCCGCTCAATGAGGATCAAGTCCGCGTGCTGAGCGACCGCCTCGCGGGGCTGGTCGCCGGCACGCCCGTTTTGACCGCGACGATCGACCCCGAGCTGATCGGGGGCCTGGTCGTCCAGGTCGGGGACCTGCTTTACGACGGGTCGGTCAAGAGCCGGCTCGCCCAGCTTCGCCATCGACTGATCGAAGGGAAGACGCATGAGATTCAGAGCCGACGAGATCAGTTCAGTCATCCAGCGTGAGATTGAACAATTCGCGCCGGAGGTCACGCGGAGCGAGGTGGGTCAGGTCCTCGAGGTCGGCGACGGCATCGCCCGCGTCTCCGGTCTCTCCGGACTCATGGCCGGCGAGATGGTGACCTTCGAGAATGGCGTCAAGGGTATCGCGCTGAACCTCGAGGAATCCTCGGTCGGCGTGATGATCCTGGGCGAATTCACGGGCATCGAGGAGGGCGACACCGTCACGGCCAC
>JAKAUH010000407.1 GCA_021818605.1 Planctomycetota bacterium | reverse complement strand
CGACGCGCACGCCGCTGCCCAACGCGAAGACCCTCGCCCAGGATCACGGGATCGCCGTCGGCACCGTCATGCGGGCCTTTGATCTGCTCGTCGGCGAAGGCCTGATCCGCAACGTGCCCGGCCGCGGCATGTGGGTAGTCCCCCAAGACTAGCCATCCGGGTGCTTACTCCTCCTGGCACCGGCCGCACGCCGTGGCCGACACCTGACGCCTGGGCTTGCCCAGGCGCCCGGGACGCTGTCAATCTGACAGCATGACCGATCGATGGGAAGGTGAACCCACCGATCAGAGGAAGGCGCAGGATCTCGCCAGATCCTTCCGCGAGCACGACCTGGCGGAGTTGAGGTGCCTGGCCGTCGGCGAGCACCTTCAGGGGCAAGGGGTCGGCCGCCGGCTGGTCGAGGCGTGCTGGGACCAGGCGCGCGAGCTGGAGATCGCCACGGTCTTCACGCTGACCCATGCCGTCGGCTTCTTCGAGCGGTGCGGATACCACCAGATCGACAAGGCCGAGCTGCCGCACAAGATCTGGAACGAGTGCGTCCGCTGCCCGCTGTTCCCCAACTGCCAGGAGGTCGCCCTGGTCCGCTCGGTGGACCCGGAGCGGCTGGCGACCCTCGGCGCCGGCGAGCTCCAGGCGGCGTCGGCCGAGGCCTAAGGCGATCGGTCCGTGCAATACTACCAGAAAGGCACGACATCCAGGGCGGGCTGCGGGGATCGGCGGGTACGATTCCTTCCGCCGCTCGCCTAAGAAGCTCTAACAAAACCTCGATCGGGGCTTGATTCCCAGCGGTTTTTTCGAGGTTTTGTTAGAGCCTCTAAGCACTGCGCCACGGAGAAGGCCGGGAGCCATTGGGAGGGCCAGCCTCCGTGCGAGCCGGATCCGTGGAAGCGGCTCGGACGGAGCCTTGCCCTCCCGAATCCAGATCGCCGTCGCCGTGGGGTGGCAACAAGAGTCTCTTCCGCAAGGGCGGTTGGGAGACGTAGGGTGGGCATTGCCCACTGGTCGAGGCCTCGGAGCCTTCGGGAGCAGACTCTAAAGGACCCGGCCCGTCGCTGGGAGCAAGAAGGCGATGCGGAGCCTGCTGAAGGCCGCCCTGAACGCGAATGGGCTGGCGGCGGTCGTTGTCGCGATCGCGACCGCCGCACTGATGCTGGCGACCGAGCCGAGCCTGGCGATCGCCTGGGACGAGGGCTACACGCTCGGCCGTGAGGCCCGGCTCCGCTGGTGGTTCCGCGCGCTGGCCGACCCGCCCGGCTTCGCGGCGAAATGGCGCCCGCCTGCGATTGAGCTGGTCCAGGCCGATCGCCACCAGGTCCCGCCGCCGACCTCCGCGCAGGTCGACTCGCGGGCCAAGCTGCTGTTCGACCGCGACGTCGTCGCCTGGTTCTGGCCGTTCGCCCGCGAGGAGCCGCACGGCCATCCGCCGTTCTATGCCCTGCTCGGCCTGGCCAGCGAGCTGGTCGCGCCGTCGTCCTGGCGCGAGCTGCCCCGCGCGCGGCTCGGCCCGATCCTGCTGTTCAGCCTGACGGCCGGGGCGATCCACGCCTTCGCCGCGGCCCGCTGGGGCCGCTGGCCCGCCACGCTGGCGGCCGCGTCGTGGGTCCTCCAGCCCAACCTCTTCAGCAACGGCCACTACGCGGCCTACGACGCCGTGCTCGCGTCGCTCTGGGTGCTGGCGGTCCTCGTCTTCTCGCGGGCCGTCATCCCGGCGACCGCGGTTGCTTCCGCCTCGCCCGGCGGTGCGGCGCGGTGGGGCTGGACGATCCTCTTCGGCGTGATTCTCGGCTGCGCGGCGGCGACGAAGCTCACCGGCTGGTTCCTGCCGCTGCCGTTTCTGGCCTGGGCGGCCTGGTCCCGCGACCGCGCGGGCCTGATCGTCCTTCTGGCCGGGATGGCGATCGCCGGGGTCGTGCTGTTCGCACTCGTGCCGCCCTGGTGGAGCGACCCGATCGGCGGGGTCGAGCGGTTCCTCCGGTCGAACCTGACGAGAGCGCGGACGCAACCGATCGAGGTCCAGTTTCTGGGGAAGATCTATGACACGCCGCGCGAGTCGCTCCCCTGGTACAACACGCTGGCCCTGACCGTGATGGTGACGCCCGTGGGCTTCCTGCTACTCGGGGCCTGGGGGCTGGTCGCGGCGGTGAGTCGTCGCAAGGAGGAGCCGGTTGGTCCGCTGATCGCCGGGCACTGGCTTCTGTTAATGACGCTGCGGGCGATGCCGCACACGCCGGGGCACGACGGGGTCCGGCTGTTCCTGCCGGCGTTCGGGATGCTGGCGCTGCTGGGCGGCGTCGGGGCGCGCCGGCTGATCGAACGCTCGGCACGCTGGGCTCGGATCGCGGTCGCGGCGGCGATCGTCGAGGGAATTGTCAGCCTGGCGGTGATGATGCCGGTGCCGTTGTCGTATTTCAGCCCGGTCGTCGGCGGGCTGCCCGGCGCGTCCGCCATCGGGATGGAGCCGACCTATTACTGGGACGCGCTGGACGCCGACGCCCGGAAGTGGCTGGCCGAGCACACGCCGCCCGGGCGCACCATCCAGTTCGCCACGAATCCGACGTCGTGGCTGTACCTGCGCGGGACCGGCGAGCTGCCCCGGCGGATCTTCCCGTTCGACCCGGATCTGAAATACCCCGACCCACCGATCTGGTACGTGGTGCAGAACCGGCCGGGGCCGTTCCTGGAGGTTGACCGCGCGCTCATCGCTCGCGTCCACCCGGCGTATGTCGTGACCAAGCTGGGCGTGCCGCTGATCTGGATCTTCCCGGCCGACGAGGCGCGGCGGCTGGCACGAGAGACGCGCCCGGATCGCTGATCGCACACATCCGGCGCGGGGGAACGCGTCCTGAACTGACGGTGGTCTGGCCTCAGCTCTCTTTTCTCGTCTCGTCAGGCCCGAAAACGAATGCGGTCCGGCGGGCGCGGCCGCTGACGCGACCCGTCCGACCGGACCGGTGATTCCTTCCACGTGTGTTTCATCCAGCGACCGACCGTGGGATCAGGTCCCGTCGATCGCCTCAGGCGGGCTGCTACCCCATCGCATGGGGGATCGATCAGCGCTTGCTCGGCACGGGCGGGGCCACCATCTGCTGACCCGTGGCCTGGGGGGTGCCCATGTACTGGCCAGACGGGGCGACGGTCGTGTAGTTGTACGTGTAGGCAACCGGCGCCGCACACGGAGCCGGGGCGCAGGCCCTCTTCTTGTGGCAGCGGGAGAACAGGCCACCACCGCACTTCCGGGCCCTGTGTCCGCAGCCGTGCTTCACGGGGGCCGCACAGGCGACGGGCTGGCAGTAGCTCACGACCGTCACGCAGGCCGTGGTGTTTCCACAGCCGCGGCCGCACTTGTTCTTGTGGCAGGCCTCGGCGTTGCCGGCGAGGGCCACGCCCAGGAAACCCACCACGGCCAGGGCAGTCAATTGTCGCATCATCAATGCATCTCCATCAGGTCAACGTCGGCGGAGTCCGGACCCTCCGGGGCTCCGTCCTGGCCTTCTCCGCGACTTCGATGCCGGGGAAGACCGCGCAGGAGAGGGTAAATAATCTGGCCGTCAGATGCAAACCCCTAGCGGTGAGAGCAACTTTGATGCCGGCAGCCTGGCGTTTCTGTGCCTGTTGAGAGCGGCTGGGCGAAATCAGGGGAAATTGGGGGCAGCGGGAAGTTGGGTGGAAGTGATTCACGAGGCGAGCGGCGTGCAGAGACAGGCCTTGAAGTTCTCGTCGGCCCGGCGACCCGCGGCATCGAGTTGCCCGGCCAGGATGTCAGTTTCGATCTGCCAGGCCCACCGGTCCGCCAGGAACCCCTCGAACCACTCTGAGAGGCGATTGAGTTCCTCGGTGAGGAGTTGCAAGACAGCGGCCTGGAGCTTCTCTACACTCTTGCAGTCGAGGTTGTCACACTCCGCCCGGGGTCGACAGGTGGGTATCCGCCCCGGGGACGGGTCGGCGGCCAGCCCGGCCTGGCTTGCCCGGCTGGCGGGCGCCGCCCGATAATTGGGGCGGTGGCGGGTCGGACGGGGTTCCGCAGAGATTGCCAGCTCATGCATGAAGCCGGGGCAAAAACGGGCCGGGGATCGGGAGTCGTCCTGACCGGCGCGGCCGGGGTCGAATCCGGGGCCGAGGCACGCGCCGACGGACACAACGGGACGCCACCGGTCCAAGCGAGCTCGCTGGCCGCCGGGCCGGCATCGTCATCGTCCCGGGTCGAGGTCGGGCAGATGCCGTCGGCCCGAGTTCTGCGGTGGGCGACGGCGGCCGTGTTCACCATCGCGATAGCCGGCCTGGTGCCGACCCTGGGCGATTTCGGCCTGACCTGGGACGAGCCGGCCTATCGCTACAGCCAGCTCCTCTCGGCGCAGTGGTGGGAGGACTGGGTCAACGTCCGCGGCTGGGACGATGTCCGCCAGCAAATGGACCCGCAGAGTCTCCTCTATTACTGGCCTTATGCGCGGCACGGCATCAATTTTCACCCACCGCTGGCCGGGCAGTTGAACCTGGCGA
>JAKAUH010000778.1 GCA_021818605.1 Planctomycetota bacterium | reverse complement strand
CGTCGGCCCCGGCTTCCTCGAGGCCCTCCGCCCAGCCGTCATGCAACGGCCACGCGTCGAGCGGCGGTGTTGACTCGGAGGCCCTGATCCGGGCGATCACCGATCAGGTCATGCAGGCGATTCAGAGGGGCTAAGTACGAGGGGCGAGCCAGCACACACGACAGCGGAAGACCGAAGGAAAGCGGAGAAGAGCCATGAAAGTCAGCATCATCGGCGGCGGGGGACTGGTCGGTTCGTCCGCGGCCTTCGCCCTTCAGTGCGGCGGGATCGTCAGCGGGATCGACCTGATCGACCTCAACGCCGACCAGGTCAAGGGACAGGCGCTCGACCTGTTGCACGGCGCCTCGCTGGTCGCCGATCAGCGCATTCGGGCGACGGGTTACGAGGCGATCCCCGAAAGCGACGCGATCATCATCACGGCCGGACTCCGGCGCAAGCCGGACGAGAGCCGCCTTGATCTGATCAACCGCAACGTCGAGCTGTTCCTGAACATCCTCGGCCAGATCGCCGCGGCCGGGCTCAAGCGCGACGCGCTGATCCTGGTCGTCTCGAACCCGGTCGACGTGCTGACCTACCTGGCCGCCCGCCAGCTCGATCTGCCGGCGTCGCAGGTGATGGGGCTGGGCACGGTGCTCGACACGGCGCGGTTCCGCAGCCTGATCGCCGAGGGGATCGGCCTGCCGCCAACCCAGGTGACCGCGCTGATCCTGGGCGAGCACGGCGACAGCATGGTGCCGATCTGGTCGACCGCCCAGGCCGCCGGACTGCCGCTCGAGCGGTATCCGGGCTGGAACTCCACCACGGCCGAGGCGCTTCTGAAGCGCACCCGCGGCAGCGGCGCCGAGGTCATCAAGCTCAAGGGGGGCGCGGGGTTCGCGGTGGGCCTCTCGATCCGCGACGTGATCCACTCGGCGGCCCTGGACCAGAAGCGCATTCTGCCAGTCTCGTCGCTGGTCGACGGACCTTACGGCATCCGCGACGTCTGCCTGTCGGTGCCGACCGTGGTCGGCCGCAAGGGCGTCGAGAAGCAGCTTGAGATCGAGCTCTGGCCCAGGGAAACGTCGGCGCTTCAGCACTCCGGGCAGGTGCTGCGCGAGACGATCGAGGCGGTTTTCAAGGCCAATCCGAAGGCCGAGGGAGCGGCGGTGAAGGCCGCGGGCGCGGGCGCCGGCGTCTCAGCACCCTCGCGGCCGGGCGGCAACGTCTCCGCTCCCTCGGCGAACGGTTCGCGCCCGGTACGAGTGACGATGGGCGGCGGCGGTAATGGCAACGGGACGACCGGTAAGGCCCGGGTCACGATCTCCGGACTGGGCAACGGGGGACGGTGACGCCATGGAGAAGTCGCTCGACCGCAAGCTCGCGGCGATCCACGCCAACCCGAATTGCCGCGAGTTCATCCTCGCCGACGCCAAGGACGCCGACATGGCCCTCGGCCTCGGCGCGCCCGGCCAGTCGCCCGAGCTTCACGCCGGCGAGGTCCGCTTCAAGACCTTGCAGGAATACCGCGACCAGATGCGGCTGATTACCCGCTCGGGCCTGGTGGACATCATGCTGATGTCCGCCAGCTCGAACCACGCGCTGACCTTCGGCGAGCGGTTGTTCGACGACTCGCCCGTCACACCGGCGATCCGCGCCAATGACACCACCGACATCCACCTGGCCCGCGGCTCGGCCTACACCCAGTCGGCCGCCCGCCCGTTCCGCACGGCCAGCATCGATCATGCTCAGTGCGGACATCTCGATTGCTCGCCCGAGGAGCGCCAGCTCGGCGCGAATCTGGGCCTTTACAGCGTGACCTTCAACAACGATCTTGAATGCGACCTCGAGACGCTCGTCCGGTTCCACGAGTTCCGCGAGGAGGCCGAGCGCAAGGGCTTCCGCTACTTCCTCGAGGTGTTCGACCCGAACGTGCCGAATGCCGTCGCGCCCGATGTTCTGCCGCACTATCTCAACGACATGGTCACCCGGATGCTCGCGGGCGTCGGGCCCGCCGGCCGTCCAGACTTCCTGAAGATCGTCTATCACGGGCCGAAGGCGATGGAGGAGCTCGTCCGCTTCGATCGGAACCTGATCGTCGGAATCCTGGGCGGATCGGCCGGGACTACCCGCGACGCCTTTCAGCTTCTGCACGACGCCCAGAAGTACGGCGCCCGGGTGGCGCTCTTCGGCCGCAAGATCAATCACGCCGAGAACCAGCTCGCCTTCGTCCACTTCCTGCGGCTGATCGTCGAGGGGCAGGTCGGCCCGGTCGAGGCGGTCAAGGCGTATCACGGCGTGCTCGGTCGACTCGGGCTGAAACCGAACCGCAGCCTCGAGGACGACCTCAAGCTGACCGACCAGTCGATGAGCTACGCCGGCACCAGCACGTCGGTCGTGGCCAACGGTCCGCCGAAGGCCGAGGCGCCGGCTCAGAAACCGGCCGCGGTTGCAGTACCCGTAGTCGCATCGGCCACCACCGGGGCGGCAGCCTGTCCGTGCCAGTCGCAGTCGAAGGCCGCTCCCAACGGCAGCCACCACGACGATCATGGCGCCTGTGCCTGCCCGACGACCGAGCGCCGGCCGATCGTCACCGAGTCCTACCCGGTCTCTCGCTACCTTCAGCCCACGTCCGAAGCCGGCCGAAATGGAAAGCCGCATTCCAACGGCATCCCCGACTTTGCCCGGATGAGCCCGGCCGATCGACTGGCCTATCACCGTGAACGACTCGGCCTGGGGCGCTGACTCTCCACGCCGGCGCGATTATCCTATCCTCTTCCAACCCCGTTGCGGACCTCGCGAGCGTGGGCCGCTCGCGATCGGCCCGCTCGCCGATGAGCCGGGGCGACGAAGAGGAGTTCGAACATGCGGAGACGTCGGCTATGTGGTCTGCTCGGGCCGTGGGCGGTGCTGGCCGCCCTGTGCCTCTTTTCCCCCGCGCCCCTGGCCGCGCAGGGCGTCGACTACGTCAAGCAGCACTATTCCAAGCAGGAGTCGATGATCGCGATGCGCGACGGCGTGAAGCTCTTCACGTCGATCTATTCGCCGAAAGACACGTCGCGCAAATACCCGATCCTCTTGATGCGCACCCCCTACGGCGTGGGACCCTATGGCGCCGACACCTACCGGGGCAACGTCGGGCCGTCAACGCACTTCTGCAAGGAAGGCTACATCGTCGCCTACCAGGACGTTCGCGGCCTCGGTCACTCCGAGGGCCAGTTCGTCAACATGCGTCCGCACCTCGACAGGAAGGAAAAGCCGGCCGACATCGACGAGAGCACCGATACGTATGACACGATCGAGTGGCTGGTGAAGAACATCCCCGCCAACAACGGCCGCGTCGGCATGTGGGGCATTTCGTATCCTGGTTTCTACGTCGACGCCGGCATGATCGACGCCCACCCGGCGCTCAAGGCCGCGTCGCCGCAGGCACCAGTGACCGACTGGTTCGCCGGCGATGACTGGCACCACAACGGGGCGCTGTTCCTGCCGCACGCGTTCAACTTCCTCGCATCGTTCGGCCGGCCCAGGGCCGAGCCCGGCCAGCCGCGAGCGCCGCGATTCCGCCCCCGGACGCCCGACGGCTACGAGTTCTTCCTGCGCATGGGGCCGCTGGCGAATGCCAACCGCCGGTACTTCAAGGACGGCATCCCGTTCTGGAACGAGATGATGCAGCACGGGACCTACGACGACTTCTGGCAGGCCCGCGACATCCGCCGCCACCTGCGGAAGATCCGGCCGGCCGTGATGACCGTCGGCGGCTGGTACGACGCCGAGAACCTCTTCGGCGCCCTCGAGACATACAAAAGCGTTGAGGGCACGAGCCCCGGCATCACGAACATGGTCGTGATGGGGCCCTGGCGGCACGGCGGCTGGTCGTTCGGCGACGGTTCGTCCCTGGCGCACGTGCCGGTCCACTCGAAGACGGCTGAGTATTACCGCGAGAAAATCGAATTCCCGTTCTTTCAGCACTACCTGAAGGATCAGGGGTCGCGGAAGTTTCCCGAGGCCTGGGTCTTCGAGACCGGCTCGAACCGCTGGCGCGAGTTCGAGACCTGGCCGCCGAGGTCGGCCAGATCTCGGTCAATTTACCTCCAGGCCGACGGCAAGCTCGGCTTCGAACCGCCGGCGCCGGTCGCCAGCGGGCCACAGCAGCGACTCTTCGACGAATACATCAGCGACCCCGCGCATCCCGTCGAGTACACCGAGGAGATCGCCAGCGGCATGCTCGGCGATTACATGATCCGCGACCAGCGGGTCGCCTCACGCCGGCCGGACGTTTTGGTCTACGAGGGCGATCCGCTTAGGGAGGATCTGACGATCGCCGGGCCCATCCTGGCGCGGCTGTTCGTCTCGACGTCGGGCACCGACTCGGACTGGATCATCAAGCTGATCGACGTGTTCCCGGATAATGCGGGTGGCGACGATGGCCAGAACACTCCGGTGAAGCTCGGCGGCTACCAGGAACTCGTGCGCGGGGACGTGATGCGGGGCAAGTTCCGCAACAGCCTTTCGAAGCCCGAGCCCTTCGTTTCC
>JAKAUH010000875.1 GCA_021818605.1 Planctomycetota bacterium | reverse complement strand
CTATCGATGCGCTCACTCGCAGCCTCGCCGCGGGCGGCGGGCGCTTCGACGGCTTCGACCTGTACTTCCTGGCGATGGCCCATCACCTCCTCGGCCGTCGCGAGCCGGCCCGCGCGTGCTTCGACGAGGCCGTGCGCTGGGTCGCGCGGCAGCCGAACCTCGACCCGCGCCATATCCGCGAGCTGGACGGCTTTCGCGCCGAGGCCGAGGCCGTGCTGGCCGGACCGCCCGTGCACACTCTGCCCGCCGAGGTCTTCACCATCGGGCGGTGATCGCACAGGCTTTCCAGCCAGTCCCGAGTTCATGGTCAGGCTGGAAAACCTGACCTGCGGGAAGTCTGTCAGGCGGAAAAGCTTGACCTGCTTTGAGAAACTCGCGTATCCGCCCCATCCCGCGTGAGGAGTACCATGTAGAGGGAACGCTTTCGCCGGACGCGGCGCGGCGTGAACTCACCTCCGAGGCGAGGGGACGGGCATGCGGACCATGTTACAGGGCCGGTTCAGCGGTGCGCTGATCGACCAGCTCGATCGACTCTTCCGTAATGGAACGACCGCCGGGCTGACCGAGGGCGAGCTGCTGGAGCGCTTCGTCGCGGCCAACGACGAGGCGGCGTTCGAGGTGCTACTCGCCCGGCACGGGCCGACCGTGCTGGGCGTCTGCCGGCGGATCCTCCGGGATCCGAACGACGTCGACGACGCCTTCCAGGCGACGTTCCTCGTCCTGGTGCGCAAGGCCGGGTCCCTGCGTCAGCGGGATCTGCTGGGCAACTGGCTGTACGGCGTCGCCCACAAGGTCGCCACGCGCTCGCGCGTGCTGGCGGCGAAGCGGACGGCCCGCGCGCCGTTTGGCCAGGACGCCATCGACGGCCTCGACGCCGGAACCAATAGCTCAATCGCCGTGCGCGACGAGCCGGAGGAACCGGCGACGGAGCCCAGTCCCTGGGTCCACGAGGAGGTCCGGCTGCTGCCCGAGAAGTACCGCACGCTGGTTTTGCTCTGCTACTTCGAGGGGCTCACGCACGAGCAGGCCGCCGCGCGGCTGGGCTGCCCGATCGGGACGGTCAAGGGACGGCTCGCCCGCGCGAGGGAGATCCTCCGCAAGCGACTCGTCCGACGCGGGATCACCGCGACGTCGGCCGCGATCACGGCGGAGCTAGCGGAATCCTCGCTCCGCGCCGCGGTGCCCGAGTCGCTCAGGATCGCCACGATCCAGACCATCCGCGCGGCTGGTTCGTCCGTCGCCTCGATGTCCGTCGTCGTTCCCGTTGTCACACTGGCCGAGGGAGTTCTTCAGACCATGATCACCTCCAGGTTGCTGAAATCCGCCGCGATCGGGCTGTTTTTCGTGAGTGCCGCAACGGCCGGGCGGGTCGTCAGCTCGGCGCAGAGCGTCGGGCCGAAAGCGAGCCCCGAGGCCAGCGCCAGGGCGAAGGCCGCGGCCGAGGCAGCCGGCAGCAGGGGCACGGCGCGACCTGCCCCGACGCCGGAAAACCCATCGAGCCCGCTGGCCTGGGGCGGCGCGCCGGCCGCGAAACCGGCGGAGGAACCCTTCGCGGACGCGGCCAGGCCGCGAAAAGTCGGACCGCCGCGTGCGGGAGTTCCCTTCGAGGACGTCGGCGGCGGCGCCTCCTGGGACCCCGCGCACGAATTCCAGACCCGCCTTCAGATCGCCCAGCTCGCCGCGGCGCTGGAAGCCGTCGACAAGACGCCGCAGAACCAGGCTGTCCTGAAGGCCCTGGACGAGCCGATCGCGATGGCGTTCCCGAAGCCGACTCCTCTCGACGACGTGATCAAGTATCTCAGGAAGGCCACCACCGGCCGGCCGGGCATGAAGCCGGTGCCGATCTACGTCGATCCCCAGGGGCTTTCGGAGGTGAACGCCACCGAGACGTCGAAGGTCACGATCGACCTGGAAGGCATCCCGCTCCGGACGTCGCTGCGGCTCTTGCTCAAGCAGTTGAGGCTGGCGTACTGCGTGCGGGACGGCGTCCTGATTATCAGCTCGGTCGACGGGATCCACGCGGAGCTTGCCGAGGAGGCCCGCGAGCAGATGGGCAGCGGCAACGTCCACTTCGACCAGCAGACGCTCAACCAGATGGGCCTGATGGGCGGCGGGATGGGGATGATGTGAGAGACACGCCGCGCCCTTCGCTGCCGCCTCGCCGGACGAAAAGGGGACAGGCACCTCGAAGACTCGGAGCCAGTCCCCTTTTCGTCGGGGCTCAATCGCTCATCGTCAGCCCCTCGGCGGCCGTCTGCGAATCGGTGCCGCCGCGGGGCATGGGCAGCTCGATGATGAACGTCGCGCCCTGGCCCAGGCGCGACTGGACCACGATCCGCCCGCCGTGCTCGCGGATGATCTTCTGCGAGACCGGCAGGCCCAGCCCGGTGCCGCTCGAGCCCTTCGTCGACGCGAAGACCTGGAAGATCGAGGCGACGTCCGTCTCGTCGATGCCCGGCCCGTTGTCGGCGACCACGACCCGGGCCATGGACTTCTCGGCGTCCCAGTCGGTGCGCACGGCGACCTGTGCGTCGGGCTCGCCCTCGGTGGCGTCAATCGCGTTCGTGACGATGTTCAGCACGGCGCGGTGGATGCCTTCGGGATCGATCAGGACCTGGTCGAGCCCGGCGCCGGGATGCCAGTCCAGCCGAACGCCCAGCTCGGCGGCTCGGGGCTGCATCAGCTCGATGACCTCGCCGACGGTCTCGTTCAGGTCGGCCGCCTCGAGCGCCGGCTCGCGGTCCTTCGAGAACGAGAGCATGTCCATCACGAGGTTGTAGATCCGCGTCTGGTTCTTCTCGACGATCGTCCAGCCGCGGCGGACGATCGATTCGTCCTTCTCATTGAGCCCCAGGTCGATCAGGTAGCTGCCGCTGCGAATGCCCTGGAGGATGTTCTTGATGTGGTGCGACAGCGTGGCGATCGTCTGGCCGACCGCGGCGAGCCGCTCGGCCTGGATCTTGTCGTTGTAAAAGAGCGTGTTCTCGATCGCCAGTCCGGCCTGGTGCCCGATGGCGACCATAAGCATGAGCTGGTCCTGGCCGAACCGTGTCCTCGGCGTGCGGCCGGCGGCGCGGGCAAACGCCGCGCCGGCCTGAGTGTCGGCATAGAGCACGCCAAGCGACGTGTGCCGCCCCTGGATGGGCACGCAGATGGCCTCGCGGATCTGGTAGTCGACGATCGACTGAGCCGGGCTGAATCGCTTGTCGCTGGGGGCATCGGTGGTGATGACGCCCTCGCCCTTCTCGAGCACGTAGTCGATGATCGTCCGCGAGATGGTCATGCGCTCGTCGGGGTGCTCCGGATCGCGCCAGCGGACGGCCTTGGGGACCAGGTGGCCCGACTCGTCCTTGAGCAGGATCGCACCGCGGTCGGCGCCGATCGACTCGAAGACCAGTTCGAGAATCTGGGGCGACAGGGCGTCGACATCCAGGACGTTGCTGATCGCCTGGGTGGCGCGGTACATCACCGAGAGCGGCATCAGGCGCTCGCGCAGCCAGCCGGCGGCCGCGGCGTCGGGCGCCTGCAAGACCCGCGAGCCCTCGCCCGAGGGAATACTCCGCAGGATGGCCGAGTGGTCGTCGGGGCTGCTGCGCGCCAGCAGGTCGACCCGCATCCGCAGGTCGCGCTGCAAGGACGTCCCGTCGTCCTGGAACTCCATCACCGTCTGGCCGAGCTGCACCCGGTCTCGGGTGCGCAGCGCCCGACGCTCGACCGGGTGGTCGTTGACGTACGTGCCATTCGCCGAACCCAGGTCGACCAACTCGTACCCGCTGGGGATCCGCCTCAGCTCGGCATGCCGGCGGGAGACCTCGTTATCGTGGAGCTGCACGGCGTTCGAGCTGTCCCGGCCCAGCGTCACGGGGGCGGAGCGGAACTCGAAACGTTTCCCCTGATCGGCCCCTTGGATCACGAACAAGGAGGCCACGAGGCAATTCTCCTCGGTGCGGACGCGGCATTGCGCGCAGTGAGTTCCCGGGACATCCTTAAGGCTATCCCGCCGCCGGGCGGGCGTCAACCAAAAGCGGCGCGCCGGGTCCAGCACCTGACTGCCGAAATGGCAGTCGCGACGGGCGTCCTGTCGGGATCGGCAGAACGCACACCACCAGACAGGACGAGACTCAACGACGCAATTGCTTCGCCATTAGTCACTTGAGAAAAACCTTGGCGACTGGCGCGTTGCTTGCATAGAGAAGGGTCATGAATCACGCCGTGCCCCCGGCGGTGTCGGAGATTTGACGCGGGATGACGCGTGGGAAGACGGAAGCCCGCAGCCGAGCCGGGTCCGATGGGGTTGAGCGAGACTGGACAGGAGACTGGGTGAGATGACGATCAAGCCTCTGGGCGACCGCGTGGTGGTGGAGCGGGAGGAAGCCAAGGAGACGACGGCCGGCGGGATCGTGCTGCCGGACACGGCCAAGGACAAGCCGCAGAAGGGGAAGGTTGTCGCCGTCGGCGACGGCCGGATCACCAAGGACGGCAAGCGCCGCGAACTCCAGGTGAAGGTCGGCGAGC
>JAKAUH010000543.1 GCA_021818605.1 Planctomycetota bacterium | reverse complement strand
GATCCTCGCCGACGGAGGCCGGCCCTTCACGTCGCTGCGTCACGGCTTCTACGCCGAGAGCGCGCTGCACCTGATCGGCCGCGGGATCGAGGACGGCGAAATCCGGGCGCCCGAGGACGAGGGCGTGAACGGGGACGGAGGGCGTGAACGGGGACGCAGATAAATGGAGGGTGGGAAGGGGACGCAGCGAGATGGCGGGGGAGCGGTGACAGCCATCGACTCCCTGATCGTCACCAGGGACAGAAGAACCTGGTTTAAACGGTCCAGCCACCGATTCAGAGAGCCATCCGGACCGTTTTCTCCAGCCCAATGCTGGGGTGCGCCCGGCAAAGTCCGGCTTGCTCCGAGCCTCGCCAATCCTCTCAATCAGCTCAATCGGCGACAAACCTTTCAGATTTTAAAAAAAGTTGGAACAAACCGGGCGCCAGAAGAGTCTATTTAAGGGTCGACCGCTCGTCCGATCGGTCCTCCGGCTCTTTGACAATCTGGTTGTCGGTGAAAAAACATCCCGCCCGGGATGTCGGTGCATCCACGACGGTGCGCGAGTTGGGCCATCGGCCCGGAAGTCCTCGCGGTATGCGTCGCGGGCAGGCGAAAGTCCGGCGCCTGTTAGATCAGCGCCTCCTTGCTTGTGAGGAGGTCACGATGAGTGCAATATAATCCTGGGCGGGAATTCGGGGGCTCAGTCACCCTGAAATCGCACGAACGAACCCAATCTTCATATTTTCTTCATACTCGTTCGACGGTTTCGGCGCCGAAACGGCGTCCCGGGGGTGGTTTTGAGCAAAACGAACCCAATTCTGCCAGGCCCTGGCAGTCGCGTTGGTGTTCGTTCTTTCATCAAGCGGTGCAATTGCCCGGTGCGCGCCGAGAGCGGAATGGAGGCGGGGCAGGTCCGGGAACCGCGCCGTTCCGCGAATCCTTGAACACGCGAACGGCCACATCTCGGCGATCCGGGGACGCTCCACCGGCGCCCCGGTCAACTCGCTCGCCGGATTTCCGATGGACGGAGTCTGGCTCGCCCCGATGACGTGGCCGGCGCACCTGTCGGCCCAGGACAGAGCCGAGAGGTGGTGTTCGGCGAGACGTTTCAGGCGGGACGTCGGCTTCGAACATGGGAGTGAAGGACGGCCGGGGGTCGGCTCGGCCTTGCACCGGCCCTCGATCGCGGCCATCCTTGAGCCGGTTGTCTCCAGGGTTGATGCGGGCACGTTCCACCAGGAGATGAACTCAGGTCTCGGTGCGCGTGAGCCTCGCCCGCGCCGCCGGCGCCGGGAAACCGTCCATCCGCACCGCTGAACTAACCACCGGGAGGGGAGCCCCGATGATCCCGAAGGCTGTGATCTCGAAACGCCTCGTGACCCCGATCGGCCTGGCGGCCGCAATAGCGATCGCCTCGGCGATGGCGACGACCGCGTTTGTCCTCGCCGCAGCCGAACCACCCGCCCAGGCCCCGACCGAGAAGAAGGGCCGCGGCCTCGACGCGAAGAAAGAGGCGCCCGCGCCGCCGAAGGTCAAGCTCGGCCTGTCAATCAACGAGCCGGGAGCATATCGAGGCTACACCCTGCTGAACCCGATGAACTTCAAGAAGACCTACCTGATCGACCTGAACGGCCGCGTGGTGAAGTCGTGGGAATCGCAGCACAACTCGATGCACGCCGCCTACCTGCTGGAGAACGGCCATCTCTTCCGGATTGCCGTGCTCGAGGGGGGCGAGCGCAAGTTCGGCGGCGGGCCCGGCTCGGCCGGGCGGATCCAGGAATTCGACTGGGACGGGAACCTCGTCTGGGATTATGAGTTCCACAACGACAAGCAATACCTTCACCACGACGCCGCGAAGCTGCCCAACGGCAACGTCCTGATGATCGTCTGGGACAAGAAGTCGCGCGACGAGGCCATCGCCGCCGGCCGCAAGCCGGAGCTGGTCAGCGACTACGTCCTGCCGGATTCGATCGTCGAGGTCAAGCCGACCGGCAAGACGACTGCCGAGGTCGTCTGGGAGTGGCACCTGTGGGACCACCTCGTCCAGGATCACGACTCGAGCAAGGCCAACTACGGCAAGGTCGCCGACCACCCCGAGCTGGTCGACATGAACTTCGCCGAAAGCTCGATGGGACAAGGACCCGGAGGAGGCGGACCGGGCGGACCGGGCGGACCTCGGCCGGTCGTGAAGAAGGCCGAGGATGTGAAGAAGGCTGCCCTGAAGGCGAAGGCCGAGACCGACAAGCTCAAGTCGATCGGCTACGTCGGCTCGGCCACGCAACAGCGGCAGCGGGTCAACCCGGATTGGACTCACGTCAACTCGGTGGCCTATAACCCCGAGCTCGACCAGATCGTCGTCAGCGTGCACGAGTTCAGCGAGATCTGGATCATCGACCACAGCACGACCACCGCCGAGGCGGCCGGGCACACCGGCGGGCGCTCGGGCAAGGGAGGCGACCTGCTCTATCGCTGGGGCAACCCGCGGATCTACCGCGCCGGGACGAAGGTCGACCAGACGCTGTTCGCTCAGCACAACGCCCACTGGATCGCCCCGGGGTTGCCGGGCGCGGGGCACCTGATGGTCTTCAACAATGGCGGGCATCGGCCGGATGGCAACTACTCGTCGGTCGACGAGCTGGTCCTGCCCGTGGACGAGAAGGGCCGGTATTCGCTCGAGCCCGGCAAGGCGTACGGGCCGAAGGCCGCCGCCTGGCGCTACACCGCGCCGAAGAAATCGGACTTCTACGCGTTCTTCATCTCGGGGGCGAACCGGCTACCCAACGGCAACACGTTCATCTGCTCGGGACCCAACGGCACCATGTTCGAGGTCACGCCCGAGGGAAAAACCGTGTGGAAGTACGTCAACCCGGTCAAGGCCGGCTTCGGCCCACCGGGCGGACCGGGCGGACCCGGCGGGCCGCCGCCTGTCGGCCAGGTGCTGCCGTTCTTCGTTCGCGACAGGCTCGATCTCTCACCCGAGCAGCGGAAGGCCGCTGACGCGTTGCAGAAGACAATCGACGACACCCTCGCCAGGACACTGACCGACGCCCAGAGGAAGACCCTCAAGGAGCGGAGCACTCCTGGCCCGGCCATGTTCGCGGCGATGCCGGCGCCGGGGCTGTTCATGTCGATGGCGACCCAGATCGCCCTGCGGCCCACGCCCGAGCAGCGGGCGAAGCTGTCGGCGCTTCAGAAGGAGGTCGACGCCACGCTCGAGAAGACGCTGAACGCCGACCAGAAGGCGCGGTTGACGAAGGCGCGCGCCGACTTTCTCCGCGGCGGACCCGGTGGACCTGGCGGTCTGGGCGGCGGCCCGCCCGGCGGCGGACCTCCGGCCTTCCTGTTCGCCGGTCCGCCCGGCGGCAGCGGGGTGTTCCGCGCGTATCGTTACGGTCCGGATTATCCCGGCCTTGCCGGCCGCGAGCTGAAGCCGGGCAAGACGGTCGAGGAGATGCAGCCGAAGGACAAGGATAAGGACAAGCCGAAGGCCGGGGAGTCCCAGAAGCGATGACTCGGACCTTGAATCGGACCCCGACCCAACGCTGCCGCCGGCTCACACGGACGCTCGTGCTGGCGGCGCTGCTCCTTCTGCTGATGGCCGACGCCGTCCCCGCGCACGCCTACATCGGCCCGGGTGCCGGGTTCGCCGTCGCCGGCTCGCTGTTCGCCTTCTTCGCCGCGATCGCCTCGGCGTTCCTGACGTTCCTCACCTGGCCGGTCCGGCTGATCAGGCGGATGCTGTTCGGCTGGCGCGTCCGGCGCCAGGCGCGGTTCCGCCGGATCGTGATCCTCGGCCTCGACGGCATGGACCACGGCCTGACCGGGTCGATGCTCGAGGCCGGCAAGCTGCCCAACCTCGCCGCGCTGCGGGATCGCGGCGCGTTCCGCCCGCTGGGCACCACGGTGCCGCCGCTCTCGCCGGTCGCCTGGTCGACGTTCCAGACCGGGGTGAATCCCGGCAAGCACAACATCTTCGACTTTCTCACGCCCGACCTGCGCACCTACCGGGCGAAGCTCAGCTCGGTCGAGATCCATCCGCCGCGGCGGTCGATCCGGCTGGGGAAGCTGCGCATCCCGCTGGGCAAGCCCGAGCTGCGGATGCTTCGCAAGAGCCGGCCGTTTTGGGGAATCCTGGGCGACCACGGCATCTTCAGTTGCGTTCAGCGCGTGCCGATCACGTTCCCGCCCGAGAAGCTCCGCGGCGTGTTGCTGTCGGCCATGTGCGTCCCCGACCTGCGCGGTACGCAGGGCATGTTCGCCTATTACACGACCCGCCGCCGCGACGAGGGCGAGAAGATCGGCGGCGAGGTCCACCACGTCGAGCGATCGGGCAACGTCATCCACGCCGATCTGCTCGGCCCGCGCGACCCGATGCGCGACGAGGCCGGCGACCTGCGCCTGCCCTTTACCGTGACGATCCTCGGGCACGGCAAGGCCGCGATCGAGATCGACGGCACCCGCCATGAGCTGGCGAAGGACGAGTATACCGAGTGGGTTCCCGTGCGCTTCCGCCCCGCGCCGGGAGTGACGATCGGC
>JAKAUH010000481.1 GCA_021818605.1 Planctomycetota bacterium | reverse complement strand
AGGTCGAGCTCATCGGCGATCTCCTCGATGAACCGGATCGCCCGCCTCCGATTGGACTCGGTGACGAGCATCCGCGTGGCCAGCGAGAGCTTCGCGTGGATCGAGATCCGCCCCGGAACGAACGCGGCAAACAGGGGCAGGATGCTGGACTGGAGCGTCAGCACCGGGTCCGCGTCGCGCCACGCGAACGTCGCCTGGAACGGAAGCTGGTCGACGCGACGCTCCGCCGCGTCCAGGATCGCCCGCTTCAGGTCGTCGTCGAGCGCCTTCTGGAACGGCCGCTCGTACAGGCACTCGCCCAGGTCCCTCGCGAGGAGTGAAAGGGCGGGGGCGATGATCGCAGGCTCAGAGACAACGGGCGAGGGAAGGTCAAGGATCGTCTCGGCCGGCTCGTCCGGGATACCGTTCGCCTCGCCCTCGGCCTCGGCCGCACCCTCGGGCGGGAAGACCTCGATCTCGATGTCGGTCTCCGGCATGTGGATCTCGATGACGGTCTCGGGCTCGGTCCGGGCGGCGAGGGCCGCGGCGACCTGCCGGTCCTGCTCGAGCTGGCTGTCGGCCTGGGCCTGGGCGATCCGACGCAGGGGGAGCATGCCGTTGGCCAGCGCGGCCAGCGCGGCGACGTTGTTGGTGAGCACCGACGTCATCACGCCGAAGCCCATCGTGAACGCGCCCGCGATGCACAGGCCGTTGGGCGCCAGGATCAACTGCCAGCTCCGCTTGACGTTTCGGTCCAGGTCCCGCGCGATGTCGCGCAGGTCGCACAGCTTCGACAGGCCCTCCTCCATGAAGACGATGTGCGCCGTATCCGTGGCGATCGACGTGGCGCCTCGCAGCGAGACCGAGACATTGGCCTTCTTGAGGGCGATCGAGTCGTTGATCCCGTCACCGACGAAGCAGACCTTCTTCCCCTCCTTCTGGAGCCGCTCGACATATTCGGCCTTGTCGGCCGGCAGCACCTGGGCGAAATAGCGATCCATGCCCAGCGACTCGGCCAGCTTGCGGGTCGGCGCGTCGTGGTCGCCCGAGATGATCGCGATATGCTTGATCCCGCGCTTCCGTAGCCCCTCGATGATCGAGCGGACCTCGGGCCGGACCGACGCCTGGAGCTCGATGGCGCCGCCCAGGGCGTCGTCAACGGCGACCATGACCAGCGTGTTGCCCTCGAGATGCGCCGCGTCGAGCGCGTCCTTGACCTCCTGCGGGATCGGGATGTTTTCCAGGTCCATGAACCGGGCGCTGCCGACGCGGATCGCGTGCCCCTCGATATGTACCGTGATGCCGTAGCCGACGTGATACCGCGAGTCATCGATCGGCGGCAGGGGTTTCCCGGTCGCCTCGTAGGCGTGCAGGATCGCCTTGGCGATCGGGTGGGCGAATTTCGCCTCGGCGGCCGCGGCATAGCGAAGGATCGCCTCGGACTCGTGGCCGTTGCAGGCAATCACCCGCCCGACCTCGGGCCGCTCGCGGGTCAAGGTGCCGGTCTTGTCGAAGAGGACCGTGTCAACCTCGTTCATCAGCTCGAGCGCGCGGCCGTCCTTGACGAGAATGCCCTTGTGGGCACACAGCGCCAGCGAGCTGAGCATCGCCAGGGGCGCCGCCATCCGGATGCCCGTGCCGAAGTCGCTGTTGAGGATCGCCACAGCGCCGGCGGGTCCGAGAGTCGCCATGCCCACGCTGGCCAGCGCCAGGGTCGGGATCACCGCCTTGTCGGCCAGCCGCTCGCCCTTGTGCTGCGAGGTCAGCTTGTAGCCGGCCGTGTCGTTGAGGATCTGGCTGATCTTGGCCGAGGCGGTCTCGTTCCCCGCCTTCTCGACCTCGACATACACCTTGCCCGCGACCATCACCGTGGAGGCAAACACGCGATCGCCGACGCCCTTCTCGGCCGGCGTGGACTCGCCGGTGAGCGCGTGCTGATCGATCATCGCCATGCCTTCCTTGATGAACCCGTCGACCGGCACGACCTCGCCGGTGTTCACCACGATGACGTCGCCGGCCTGAAGCCTGTCCATCGAGATCTGGACCTCGACGCCGTCCTTGTAGAGCCAGACGTACCGTGGCTGCTTGCCGAAGGCGTTCAGGAGCAGCCGCTTCGAGTCGTCCTGCGTCTTCTTGACCAGCACGCGGCCAAATCCCAGGCACCAGCACAGGACCGTGCCGGCGAAGATATTCAGCGTGCTCACGCAGCCGACGACGACGATCGCGTCGAGCACGTCGACGCCCAGCCGGCGCTCGTCGAACAGGACCTCCCGGGCACTCTTGAACGTGGGAATCGAGGTATACAGGAACAGCCCCGTGGCGATCGGCAAGAGCGGCGGCGCCAGGAACTGCGCGGTCGCCGCCAGCGGCAGCGACGCGGTGCACAACGGCAGATGCAGGTCGGGACTGTCCAGCTTCTCGGGGATCTCGGTCTGCGCCATCGCCGAGTCGAGGATCTCGACGAGCTGCGTCCGGTTGAGCTGCCGCTCATCGTAGAGGATCAGCACCGAGCCGGTCAGGTCGCTGGTCTTGTAGTTGTCGATGCCCAGGATGCTCATCAACTCGCGCTCGATCGCCTGGCAGACCTCACGGCGCCGGTGGAGCTTTTCGTTGTGGAACCGGATGCGACCGGGAGACTCGTGGCGGACCTCCCACTCGGAGCCCTCGACGACATGCCGGCGCTGGACGATCCGTGTTCGCGGAAAAAGCCGCAGCTTCGGCAGGCCGAACCCGCGCCGACGGCTGTCCTTGCCGGCCTTCGCATCGGCCGGGGTGGCTGCCGCGGCATAACCCGTGCTGTCAGCGTGACCCTTGCCGTCGGCGTGACCCTTGCCGTTGGCGTGACCGTTGGCATGACCATTGCCGTTGGCATGACCATTGCCGTTCGCTGGGACCGTGCCGGCCAGGCGCTTGTAGATGGCGGCAATGGCCTCCTGGCGGGAATAGGAGCGGGGGCAGTAGCGGATCTCGGCCATGTTCGGGCCGAGGAGGAAGTTATTGCCGCGGATGCTGACACCGTTGACCTCGTCGGCCTCGAGAATCCGCTCGACGAACTGGCGGCAGTGGTCAGATGTGGGATCGCTGAAGAGGAAGCGGCTCTGGAGTCGGATGCGGCCTTCGGCCGGGAACGAGACCGAGATATCCATGAGAAATCGACCTTGGTGCTGCAACCTACTGTACTGATCCATCCGCGTCGAAACGAGTGGGGCCGACTGTTTGCCCCGGGGCGAGGTGCGCTCCTCGAAGAACATGGAATGAATGGGTTGTGACGATAAGTTTAGACCGCGCGACGCGGACAATGCCGGTCGGGAACCTCTCAGGGAAAACCCCGACCGCCCGTTACGCCCGGCCGAGGCATTCGGCCGCCACTCTAACGGATTGTTTCTCTGCGATTATACCCCCGAGACTTGCAAGGGAGCGGCCAACCCGGGCAAAAATCAGAAAAAACCGACTGCCTTGCGGAAAACTCCTGCCGGCCGGAACAGGAAATACTGGTAAGACCAGAAAAGACGTGCAGAGGTCGGGGAAAGGCGGGAGTGGAGGCGATCCAGGCCGCTTGGGGTTGTCTCAGCCTTCAAGCAATGGTTCGCTCGGCGCGGGCAGGATGATCCTCGCATCAGGGTTGGTTGTGCCAGTCGTGCCCGCACCAGAAACATTGCCTGGCCCGAGGTGTGCGGACGACGCGGCCGCATTGGAGGCATCGATTGACGATTGAGTCGCCGTATTCGAGCAGGATTCGCTTGGCGACCGACCGGCGGAATGGCTCCGGGCCGGCAGAGAGGGCTGAGTCGACCTCCGGGTCGCCGACGAGTCCCCATCGCGTGGACAGCATCCGTTTCATGGCCTCGCCCTCGACGGCCTCGGCCTTCTGACGAGCATGAACGGCCCGCCCGACCCGCCGCTCGAAGTCGGTCATGAGGTGCTCGTGGTTTTTCCAGATGTAGGCCGTCAATTCCGACTCGTCGTCGTAGGACCGCTTGCCCACGACCTCGAGGTAGAGCTCGATCGCCTTCTTGATCCGCGCGGAGAGCTCATCCAGCGATCGGGCCTGGGTGTGGCAACCCGGCAGAGCGGGCACGGAGGCGATATAATAGCCCTCCGAATCTCGCTCGATGACGACGTCAAATCCCCGGCTCATGGAATCCCCTTGTCTCTTCTACGGGTCGAGCTTGTCCAGCTCGGTGCGGATCGTCCCCATCAGCGAGGCGATCAGCTCATCGCCGAAGTCGAACCGGGCGCTGGCAGCGGCGAACAGCTCGGGCAGGGGACGCGCGCCGCCCAGAGACAGCCCCTTCTTGTAGGCAGCGACGGCACCCGCGCGATCGGTCAGCGAGCGCTGCCAGATTTGCAGGGCTCCCAGTTGCGCGATGCCGTACTCGATGTAATAGAACGGGTACAGGAAAATATGGAGCTGGCGGTGCCAGGAGTGGTCGCGAGCCTCCTCATAGCCCGACCAGTCGACATCCCCGCCGAAGCGCTCGAGCAGCGACCGCCAGGCCGCGCGGCGGTCGTCACGAGAGTGGCCGGAGTGGGTATAAAT
>JAKAUH010000751.1 GCA_021818605.1 Planctomycetota bacterium | reverse complement strand
CCCTCGGTGAGGATGACGGCGCGTTCGAGGGCGTTGTCCAGCTCGCGGACGTTCCCGGTCCAGGGCGCGGCCATCAGCCCTCGGATCGTGGCGTTATCCACGCCGTCGACCCGCTTGCCCAGGCTGCGGGCCTGCTTGGCCAGCAGCGCGGCGACCAGGTCGGGGATGTCGTCGCGACGGTCGCGCAGGGGCGGCAGGTGGATCCTGACGACGTTGAGGCGGTAATACAGGTCGGCTCGGAAGCGGTCGGCGGCAACCTCGGCCGTGAGGTCCTTGTTGGTCGCCGTGATGAGCCGGGCCTGGAACGATACGGGCCGGGTGGCGCCGACCGGCAGGACCTCCTTGTTCTCGATGGCGCGCAAAAGCTTGGCCTGCGTCGAGCGGGACAGCTCGGCGATCTCATCGAGGAAGACGGTGCCCGTACCGGCGGCGACGAACAACCCGGCGCGGTCGCGATCGGCGCCCGGGAAGGCACCGCGGACATGGCCGAAGAGCTGAACCTCGAGGGAATCGTGTGGGATGGCAGCGCCGTTGATCGCCAGGAACAGGCCATCTGGATTGGGGCCGGCGGTGTGCAGCGCGCGGGCGACCAGTTCCTTGCCGGTGCCAGATTCGCCGGTGATGAGCACGGTGCTCCGCGTCGGGCCGACCTTGCGGATCATGGTCTTCACGGCCTTCATCGCGGCCCCCTCGCCGATCAGCGTGTCGCGCTCGCCATGCGGGTGGAGCTGCCTGCGCAGCGCCTGGTTCTCCATCAACAGACGGCGGTAGGCGATCAGGCGGTCGAGCTTGGCGAGCAGGTCCTCGAAGAGGACCGGCTTCATCAGGTAGTCCTGGGCGCCCCGGCGGAAGGCGGCCACGGCGTTCTCAACCGTGGCGTAGGCCGTGATCATGATGAACAGGGTCTCGGGACGGATGCGGAGTGAGCGCTCGAGCACGGTGAGGCCGTCGCCGCCGGGGAGCTGGACGTCGCACAGCACGACGTCGGGCCCGAACGATTCGACCAGGGCCAGCGCTCCGGGCATGTTGCCGGCCGTGGCGACGTCGAACCCCTCGCCCTGAAGGAACTCGTGCAGAGTTCCCGAGATCACATCCTCGTCGTCGACGATCAGGATCCGACCGCGGGTGGCCGGCTCCTCGACGGCGCGGGCCGAACCGTTCGGCTTCTCGGCCAGCGTGGTGGTGCTCATCGCGAAATTGCCTCCTCCTCGAGCTCGATGCCCACGGCCGCGACGGGGATCGAGAGCGCGGCCAAATACGGCGGCACGGCCGGGATCGGCGGTGCTTCACGACCGTTCGCCGCGTGATCCAGCGGGATCCGGACGAAGAACGTCGAGCCTTGACCGGGCTCGGAACAATAGTCGAGTTGGCCAGCGACGTCCTCGAGGATCTGCCGGCTGACGAACAGCCCCAGCCCGGTGCCGTGGGGCTTGGTGGTAAAGAAAGGTTGGAACAGCCGGCCGCGGTCGCCCGGCGCGATGCCGCGGCCGTCGTCCTCGACACTCAGGACGAGCCATGGCCCCTCGACGCACGCCGCCAGGCGCACGGTCCCCTGGTCCTCGGACGCGTCGATGGCGTTGAGCACCAGGTTGAGCACGACCTGGGTGAGGTGGTCGCGCACCGCCGTGACGGTGGGCAGCTCGGCAGGGATCGCGGTGGTGATCGAACGCTGCTTGGTGCGCTGGTAGTACTTGGCGATGCCCAGGGCCTCCTCGACCACCTCGGCCAGGCGGACACGTCCCAGATTGTCGGAGGCCGGCCGCGAGAAATCGACCAGCTCGCGGACGGTTCGCTCGATCCGCTGCAACTGCCGGCCCGCCAGCTCGAGTTTCGCCGCGGTGTAGGCGTCAGGCCCCCGGCGCTGGAGCATCTGCACCAGCGAGCTGAGCGCCGCCAGCGGATTGCCGACCTCGTGCGCGATCCCCGCGGCGAGCAGCCCGAACGCCGCCATCTTCTCCTGCTGGATCACTCTTGCCTGCGAGGCCCGCAAGGCGCTGGTGCGTTCCTCGACCCGGCGCTCCAGGTCCTCGCGCGTGGCGGCCAGCTCGCCATTGAGCCGGGCGAATTCCTCGCCAGCGGCGCGGAGCAGGCCGGCGAGTGACGAACTCGCCCAGGTGACCCACGCCATGATCGTTACCGTCAGCATCGGGACGTGCAACGGCTGCCCCGTTGCCTCGAGCACCCAGGCCAGTCCCAGCAGGCTGACGGTGTGGAAACCCAGCGTCCACCAGGCCACCGCCGCGACGTTGGTGATCGAGCTGCAGATCAACGACAGCAGGTAATACCATCGAAACGGGCTATCAAGCCCGGTGTCGTGGTAGCACAACAGCGCGATGAACACCGACTCCAGCAGCGAGACCAGGAGCGGCCAGTCCTTGAGGATCACCCGGCCCTTCATCCAGAAGGCCAGGTCGAGTGCCGCGTATCCGGCGCCCAGCGCGAGGAACGCGCGGACCGCCCAGGGGTCGTGCAGCCCGGTCCGGGTCTGAACCAGGATGTAGCCCACGATGACGCCGAACCAGCGGAGCTTCACCACGGTCGACTCGGCCGCCAGCTCCCAGCGCGACCGTTCGGTGACCTCCGCCATCGATGGTTCTCAGGGGCTAGGGACAAGGGATGAGGGGTTGATGCCGGGCACGGCGGCCCATCCTGGCAGGACCGCTCGTTGTCATTATAGTCGATCGGGTTCCGGCCAGGCAGGGATGAGTCGATCGAACATCCAGGCCGCACGACCTCATCGGTCGTCGAGGAACCGCTGGGTGATCGGTGCGTAGGCGTCGATCCGCCGATCGCGGAGGAACGGCCAGTTGCGGCGGGTCTCTTCCTGGAGGCGCGGGTCGCACGTCGCGACAAGCACTTCCTCGGCATCGCGGCCAGCGCGGGCGATGACCCGGCCGAAGGGATCGGCGAGGAACGAACCGCCCCAGAACTCCAGCCCGCCGCCGGAGGGCCCCTCGTGGCCGATCCGGTTGACGGCCGCGACGTACACTCCGTTGGCGATGGCGTGCGCCCGCTGGATGGTCTCCCAGGCCGAGGCCTGCGCGGCGCCGAACTCGTCCTTCTCGGCCGGATGCCAGCCGATCGCGGTGGGGTAGAACAAAATCTCGGCGCCGCGGAGTGCGGTCAGCCGGGCGGCCTCGGGATACCACTGATCCCAGCAGACGAGCGTCCCGACCCGGGCGTGGCGGGTGTCGAACGCCTGGAAACCCAGGTCGCCAGGGGTGAAATAGTACTTCTCGAAGTACAGGGGGTCGTCGGGGATGTGCATCTTGCGATAGCGGCCGACGAGCGAGCCGTCGGCATCAAGCACGACGGCCGTGTTGTGGTAGACGCCCGCGGTGCGCCGCTCGAAGACCGATCCGACGACCACCATGCCGGTCGCACGGGCGACGGCGGCGAGGGCCTCGGTGGTCGGACCGGGGATCGGCTCGGCGAGGTCGAACCGGCGGGCGTCCTCCACCTGGCAGAAGTACTGGGTGCGGAACAGCTCGGGCAAACAGGCGACCTGGGCGCCCCGGCCGGCCGCCTGGCGCAGGTGGGCACAGGCGCGGTCGAGGTTGTCGGCGGGGTCGTCGGAACAGCGCATCTGGACCAGGGCCACGGCGAACGGGCGAGGCGAACGGCTCATGTCGGGGGTCTCACGGTCGGTTCCGCGGGCGATCCTCACCCGCAAGTCGGCCACACCGACCATCGTACCGACCGCGGCCCCGCCGTGCGAGCCGGACCGCCGCGCCCGGCCGGCGAAGATGGTGAGGCAGGGGGCTCGTCCTCCTTACGCGATCGTGATATCTTAGGGGCGTACGCAAATTAATGGCCGATACCGGTCAGGGCGAAATGGCGACATTCCTTCCGACGGAGGGTCTGTCCGATGATCGAAAAATCGACAAATCGGGATGAGACTCGGTCCGAGCCCTCCTCGAGGACCGAGTGGGCCGGAGACCCGGCTTTCCGCGGCGGCGATCCGGTGGCTTCGACCTGCGATGGGCCGCCGTACGGCGAGGTCCCGCGAGTGGACAGACTGGGTGTTACCCTGCCCGTTGATCCCGCTTCGAAACCCCCGGTGCTCCCCCAGCCGCTTCCGCCAGTAGGCCACCAGTTCCGAGTCCGCGTAGAGGTAGGGGACCCGACGAGGGATGGTGGCCAGGGTGGTCCGAAAGATTCGCGGCAGGCTCAGCATCGCGCAATGCACGTCGAATTCCGGCGGCGGTTCCCCAGTGGGCACGAGCTGATCGATCCCGGCGCAGCGCGACAGGAGGGGGATGAGCGGAGGCTGGCAGTCAAACACAACCCTTCCTCCGAGCCGTTTCACCATCGGCGCGTATCGCACGAATTCGAGCGTGTCGCCCAGCCCTTGCTCAAAATAGAGGAGGATCGTCTTGCCTTCGAGGGACTCGCCGGCCCAGGCCGGCTGAGGATACTCGCGGCGGTTGATCCCGCGGCAGTGCCACCGCCATTCGTACTCGGGCCATCCCTGCTCGAAGTTCCCGGCGATGAGCCAACCCAGGGCACGGTTCAAGTGCGCATC
>JAKAUH010000224.1 GCA_021818605.1 Planctomycetota bacterium | reverse complement strand
CTGGTCGTGCGTGTTCACCGACAGCATGAACCCCGCCTCATTGGGCCAGGGTTGAATCTGCAGTTTCATGTGCGGATAGCGATGATTACCCAGCCGCAGCGCCCAGATGGGCGACTGGCGGCCGGGAGCTTTTCCGGCACGCTCGAACGGCGGTCCCGCGAGCAGTTCGCTCGGGGAACAGCCCTCGCGCCAGTGCAGGCGTCGGCGGACCGCTTCGGGGACCGAGCCGGATGGATAGGCCAGCTCGAGGTAAAGTCGCACGGCCTGCCGCAGCAGGTCGAGTCGCAACCGCTGGAGGTCGTCGGTCGCCGCCGTGTTCGTCGGCTCCATGAGCGATTCCCTGGTTGACATCAGTGCCACCGCTGAACGGACCCGTCGTGAGCTGGCGGAAACCGTCGTTACGCCGGGATACCCTGACCTGCCCTCATGCGAATGCCCGGCCTCTTCTCCCGCGTCTCTCCAAATCATACTCGGGCATCCACCGCAAGGGATCGCGTCCCCTCCAGACCCCAACGGCTTCGGACCGCGGTCCCTGGCTTTATCTCGATACATTGCAGCGACTTGGAATCAGCGACAAAATCCTCGCCGGCGGGCTCCGCCCGGCCTTGACGTGACTCGCCCGGCCGACCGGATCGGCCAACCGGCTGCGCGGCCGCCTGCGGTCGAGTCGGCCCTGATCCCGCGTGCTGCGAGGATTTACCGAGCCGCCGACTTCCGCAAGTTTGGGTGGCTGGTGTCGCGGACGCCTTTGCATTACGATGAATCATGTAGGGTTTTCCCTGGCACGGACGCGACGCCTTTCGTCGGATACGCTGAACTTCCCGTGGAATATTTTCCCCTTGACTCCTTTTAGTTGCCTGCTAGGATGGATGTGAAGTAACCAAGGCGATAGGGATCCACCATACAAGCTCGGCCGCACACGGCAGTCGTTGGTCGAGAGGGAGGACTGGATGGAATCCGAACTGGTGGTCAGCGGTGCGATCGTCGATTCCTGGGTTGAGTCGGGACTGACGTCTTCGCGTGGAAGCCGGCTGGTGCTTCAGGTCGCCCCGCGTGGGCGGCCGAAGGATCTGGTCATCGTCGAGGCTGAACCCTCGCTGGTCCCCGATCGCTTCTGGCTGGAAGATCTGAGCGAGAACCTCTGCCACGGCAGCCCCGTGCAGGCGGTGGGGCGCCGGTCCTTCAATGGATACGTGGACGCCACCCAGCTCGAGCTGATCCGGTAATCAACGATCCGGACAGCATGGGCACGAGGTCGCGGCCGTCCATCGTCGCCGCCAGCGCGAGACGGCCCAGGATGCGCTCATCGCCCGGCGGCCGATTCATGCGCGATCTGCTCCCCAACGTCCGCGAGCCCGGCCATGACAGGTGGCTGGAGATTCGCAGGACTGAGAGCTTCTGAAGGAATCGATTCCGCAGGACGGATAGAAGAGAGCGAATCAAGGCAAGCGAAGATTCTGCAGGCCGTTATGCGGCTTCGCTCCTTGCTCTCCGTTCCTTTTCAACGATTCTTTCACATCCTCTGACCCGATGGCCGGACCGGACCGCCCCAGGCCGGCGCGCTGAATTCCGAAGCAGGTCGAGCCATGACCGTGAGCAGGCGATCGCGGTGGTACGATTTGATCTGAGCACCAGGCGCGCGAGTGTGCTTCCCATCGTCATCGCAATCGATTAGACTGATCGAAATGATGGATCGGGCTCCTCCAGAGCGGGGATGTCCGATCGGGTCCAGAAGGCCCATGCTCCGCTTCCTCGCGGTGCATGGGCTTTTGTCATTAATGGGAATGCCCGAGTGAGGGGCAGATCATGATTGATGCAGGGGGGTTGTACGAGCGCTACAAGGAGCTCCAGTCCTATGTGGGCTGGACTGAAGAGGATGCTCGCCGAGTCGCGGCGACTGCGACGCTGCTCGAGCCTTACCTTTACGCGCTCATCGAGGACTTCTACGCGGAGATCGAGCGTCACCCCAACGCCCGCAAGGTGATCACCGGCGGTGCCGAGCAGATTGCCCGGTTGAAGGGAACCCTCACCCAGTGGATCCGCGACCTGCTCTCCGGAGCGTACGACACGACCTATGTCACACGTCGGTGGAAGGTCGGCCTTCGCCACGTCGAGATCGGCCTGGAGCAGGTTTATACGAACGTTGCGCTCTCCCGGCTGCGGACGGGGCTGGTCCAGTCGCTCCACGAGTCATGGCGCGGGGCGGGGAGGGACCTGAAGGAGACGGTCCGGTCGCTCGATAAGCTGCTGGATCTCGATCTGGCGATCATCGAGGACGCCTACCAGGCCGAGTATGCGGCGCGGTTGCAGCGGACCGAGCGGCTGGCGACGCTCGGCCAGGTCGCCGGCGGCGTGGCCCACGAGCTACGAAACCCGCTCAATGTAGTGAAGACATCAGTGTATTACCTCGTCAACGCCCGCAATCCGACGGACGACAAGAAAACCGAACACCTGCGGCGGATCGAGCGGAACGTGGAGCTCGCCGATGGCGTGATCACGGCGCTATCGAATTTCGCCCGGCTGCCGCTCCCGGAGATGCGTCCGATCGATCTGGAGTCGATGATGCGCGAGGTTCTCGAGCTCAACCCGCCGGGCGACCGCATTGAGGTGGTGCTGAACAGTCCGCCGGGCCTGCCCGGGGGCCTCGGCGATGCCAGCCAACTCCGGATCGCGCTGGGAAACCTCGTCCGCAACGCCCGCGACGCCATGACCCAGGGCGGGCGGCTCGAGATCAGCCTGCGTTCCGAAGCAGACCGCGTGGTCATCGAGGTGGCCGACTCGGGCACCGGGATGGATGAAGCGGAACTGGTCCGAATCATGGAGCCGCTCTACACGACCAAGACGCGGGGGCTGGGCCTGGGCCTGGCGATCACGCGATCGATCATCGACAAGAATCAGGGTACAATCCAGGTTGAAAGCCAGTCGGGCCGGGGCAGTACGTTCACTGTCCGGCTATTCGCCGCTCCGGTCGAGGGAGACCAATAGCCATGACCGACGAGTCCGCCCGCATCCTGGTCGTCGACGACGACGTGGATATCTGCCACAACCTCACCGACATCCTCTCGGATCTCGGCTACCACGTCGATCTGGCCCACGACGGGCACTCGGCCCTGAAGCTGCTGCACCAGAGCCGCTACGACGTCGCGCTGCTCGACTACAAGATGCCGGGCATGGACGGCCTGACGCTCTACCGCGAGATTCGGAAGCGGCACGCCGGGACGGTTGCGCTTCTGGTGACGGCCTACGCCTCGTCGGCGACCGCCGAGGCGGCCCTGTCGGCCGGGGCCTGGAAGGTCGTCGCCAAGCCGGTCGACTTCGGCGCGCTGCTCCAGTTCGTTGAGCAGGCGATCCACCAGCCGCTGCTCCTCGTGGTCGACGACGACAGGGATCTCTGCGCCAACCTCTGGGACCTCTTCCGCGATCAGGGATACCGCGTGGGCCTCGCCCATGACGTCTCCGAGGCGAGCGAGCAGATTCTCGACTCGCGTCATCGCATCGTTCTGATCGACATGCGCATCCCCGGCGCGACGGGGAGCGACGTGTTCCGGATGGTGCGCGAAACGGACCCCCGCGCCCGCACGATCCTGATCACGGGGTATCGCGCGGAGATGGATCCGCTCATCGACCAGATGGTCGCCGAAGGCGCCGATGCGGTCTGCTACAAGCCGTTCGACATGCCCCAGTTGCTGGCCAAGCTTGGGGAACTGGCCCGGCCGCACGCCGAGGAGGCCGGGCAAAACCCGGGCTGAGGCCATGGCGCTAACACCGCTCGACGTCCTGGTGATCGAGGACGATCGCGACGCTCGCGAGAACCTGCGTGACATCCTCGAGCTTGACGATCACCGCGTCGTGCTGACCGGTTCCGCGGCCGAGGCCCGAGCCCGCGGTGACTGGCCGCGCTTCGACGCCATCATTCTCGACCGCCGGCTTCCCGACACGACCGCCGAGCAGTTCCTGCCGATCCTCAAGGCGGCCTCGCCCCACGCCGCCGTGATCGTGGTGACGGGGTACTCCGACCTCCAGAGCGTCATCGCCGCGCTGCGGCAGGGCGCCTTCGACTACCTGCTCAAGCCACTCAATCTCGACCTCCTGCGGGCCAGCCTGGACCGGATCGCCGAACGCAGGCGGCTGACCCGCGCCAAGGAGCGGAGCGACGCGGCCTTCCGCCACCTGGTCGAGGCCGCCGAGTGCATGATCGTGATCCTCCGCCTGGATTACACCATCGTCTACTTCAGCCCATTCGCCGAGCAAATGACCGGGCTGTCGGCCGCCGAGGTGATCGGCCGCAACTATCTCGAGCTGCTGCTGCCTGGGTCCGAGCGTCAGATGGTGGCCGGGGAGTTTAGCCGCGTCGCCGCCGGCCAACCGCTCCGCAGCTTCGAGAACTCGGTCCTCTGCCGCGACGGTTCCCTCCGGTCGATCCTCTGGAACGCGCGCTACCTCACCGATTACGAGGACGGGCCGGCGGTCCTGAAGGTCGGCCACGACATCACGTTCCTCAAGCGGGCGCAGGAGCGCGCCTTGCAG
>JAKAUH010000667.1 GCA_021818605.1 Planctomycetota bacterium | reverse complement strand
AGCCAGATGGAGGCGCCGCTTGGGCGGGCGGTCATCGGCGGACTGGTGATGTCCACGTTCGCGACGCTGCTGGTACTTCCCGCGATCTTCGCGCTGGTGATCGGCAAGCGGCAATACACGTCCCCCTCGCTCTATCCAGGCAATCCCGAGAGCTCGCATCATGACCCCGATTTTGACGAGGACGAGGAGGGCGGCTCGGAGCAGGGGGGCGGGGCCAGCGACCACGGACGGGCCTCGGGCAATGGCCGGTCCTCCCAAGATGGCCACGCCGCGCCTGATGGCGAGTTCGAGGATGCCGAGGAGGATGAAGAGGCCGTCGCTACTTCGAATTGAGTCTTTGATCGGAGATCCCGCGGCGGGCCGGCAATGCCCCGCCCGCCCAACCTCAACCTGCGAGTGGAGCTGACCGTGGCAATTTCAACCGGCCCCAATCACGCGGTTCGCGACGCAGGCCGCCACCGGCGCCGGGCCTGGCTCTCGCTGCTGGCCGCGCTGGCCGTGGCGGGTTGCTCGAAGGAGGAGAAGACCGCGCCGACCCTCCTGCAACCGCCAACGCTCAATGTGATTCATCCCGCGCCCCGTGTCATCAGGCGCGTGGTGGGGCAGCCAAGCTTCGTTCAGACCTACGAGCGCACCTCCATTTATCCCAAGCTGACCGCGTACATCGAGAAGTGGAACGTTGACATCGGCGACAAGGTCCAGAAGGGCGATGTACTCGCCGAGCTCTTCGTTCCCGAGCTGCGCGAGATGCTCGGAACCAAGAAGGCGACCGTGCAGTATGACAGCGATCGCGTTCGGTTCGCCCAGAAGGAGGTCGAGGTGGCCGCCGCCGAGGTGAAGGCGGCCAGGGCCCGCCTCGACGAGGCCCGCTCGATCCTGGGTAAGTACGAGGCCGAGGTCCAGCGCTGGGAGGTTCAGGTCAAACGATTGAAGCGCGAGGTCGACCGGACCGTGGTGGATCCCCAGATCCTGCTGGAGTCCGAGAATCAGTGGAAGTCCAACATTGCCGCGCTGGACGCGGCCCGGGCCGCGGTCGTCAGGGCCGAGGCCGAGCTGCTATCGTACCAGGCGAAGCTGGCGCGGGCGGAGGTCAACGTCGCGGTCGCCCAGTCCGACCTGCAGGTGGCCAACAGCGAGGCCAGACGGCTCGAGGCCTGGGTGGGTTATCTCAAGCTCCTGGCGCCTTACGACGGGATTATCGTGGCCCGCAACGCCAACACGTGGGACTTCGTCCTGCCCAGCACCGGCGACCCCTCTGCCATCGATCGCGCGCCCGACCTCTCGCCCAGCGGCCAGGCTGCCCCGATCTACGTGGTCGACCGCACGGACATCATCCGGATCTTCGTCGACGTCCCCGAGCGCGACGCCGACTTCGTGAAGGTCGGCTCCGAGGCCCGCGTGAAGGTCTGGGCCTACCGCGATGCATGGCGCCCGGCCTCGGTGACACGCATCGCCTGGGCCCTGAATCGGCGGAGTCGCACGATGCGCGCCGAGATCGACCTGGCCAACCCGGGCGGCCAGATCTTGCCGGGCATGTACGCCTACGGCGAGGTCGTCATCGAGCGGCCGGGCGTGCTGGCACTGCCCAAGAAGGCTCTCACTCACGCCGGGGGCAAGACTTTCGTCTGGCGCTATCTCGATGGCCGCGCCAGGCGTACCGAAATCGAGACAGGCACGGCTGACGGCGACTGGATCGAGGTCACCAATCGCAACGACAACACGGTGTATTCCAACATGGGGGTCAAGGGCGAGGAGAAATGGATACCGATCACCGCCGCCGATGAAATGCTCGTCGGTAGCAAGCTCTCCACCCTGACCGACGGGGGCCCGGTCCGGCTGGCCGCCTCGCCGCCGGATGAAGGGGAAGGATCCGAAGGCTCATCGGCCGATTCGGCCGGCGGCTAGTCGGGCGGGCGACCGGCGCGGCGATCAGGACATCAATGCCGACCCCAGTCCAATGGCTTTCATTCAACAACGAGAACCCAGCTTGCCGGGGGCCAACGTCATGGAATCGCGTGATCAACACCAAGACGAGCGTCAACACGAGTCCGATCCTCCAGGGGATCACGAACACGGACAGGAGTCCACCCGAGCTCGCGAGGATGACCAGCCGCAGCGGTTCGACCGGCACCGCGAGAGCGAGCAGGCCGACAACTCCGGGGCGCCGGAGGGTCCGCACGTGATCGGGACCGATGCCCCCCTGATCTCCAGGGGTCCGGCGGTCGAGTCTGACTGGTCCGGTCAGCCCGACCGGATCATGGTCGTTCAGACCAACCGGATTTACGAGCCGAACCAGGCCTTCAACCCAGGCTTTGTGATGGTCCCGGTCGAGCCGCGAAGTTCGGTCAGTGGGTCCAGCGGCGAGGGGAAAAACGGGGGCGATCCGGGCGACCACGGCGAGAAAGGCGGTCGGGGGAATGTGCGCAAGGGAGCGTCTGACCAGGGCGGACACTCCTCGAGCTCAAAGTCGGGATCGAAGGACGATCCGGCGGATGACCGGGGGTCGTCCGGCGGTCGCCATGACGATCGGAAAGGGTCTGACGAACGCAACGGCGACCGGCACCGCCAGCCGGCGCGACCGGCACCATCGCTCTGGAAGACCATGCTGCTCGCGGGCGCGGTGGCGCTCGTGTGCGGAGTCGTCGGGGCCTGGGGCTACTCGGCTCTTTTCGGGCCGGACAAGTCCAAAAACGGCGAGTCATCGAGCAAGGACTCGGGCGGCGGAGGGGGTGGAAGCGATTCGGGCTCGAGCAAGGACTCGGGCGGCGGTGCAAAAAGCAGCGAATCCGGCTCCAAGGACTCGAGCTCGGGCAAGGAGCCCGGCGCGAGGAAGAACTCGACGTCGAACGACAAGAATTCGGGAGCGGGGAAACTGCTGGAAGCCCAGGCGGCCTGGCTGGCCGCCGTCAAGGAGCTCCAGCAAGCCAGGGTTTCAGAGAAAAAAGCCCGCGACGCCGAGGAGGAGAAAAAGTCGGTCCTGAGCTTCCTGACCCGGACGCTGCTCTCGGCCGGCCGGCCGGGAGGCGGGACGCTCTCGGGCGCCTTCTGGGCCGGCGGCGTGGGAAAGGACGTCTCCCTTCGCAAGGCGCTCGACGCGACCGAGTCGCAGGTCGCCGACACGTTCCTGGACCGGCCGCTGGCCGAGGCCGAGGTGCGGGCGATCCTGGGACTGGGATATCTGAACCTGGGTGAACCCGAGCTGGCCGTGCGTCAGTACGAGCGCGCCCTGGCCCTGCGCGAGGCGACCCAGGGCGCCAACAATCCCGAAACCGCGTCCTGCCGCAATCAGCTTTCCTTCGCCTACCGGATCGCGGGCAAGACGGTCGAGGCCGCACGGCTGGTCGAACGCGACCCGAATTCCCCAACCCATGCCGCGGCCCTGGCCACCCGCGCCGCCATGCGCCTCAAAGAACATCGGCCCGCCGACGCCGAACTGATGCTCCGCGAATGCCTCACGATCCGCCGCAAGATCCAGCCCGACGATTGGACAACCTTCGATACGGAGGCGATGCTCGGCGAGGCGCTCATGGAGCAGAAGAAATACGACGAGGCCGAGCCCTATCTGCTTGGAGGCTATGAAGGCTTGAAGCAAAGGGAAGGTGCCATCCCTGTTCAGGACCGGCCTCGTTTGATCAAGGCCGCGGAGTGCCTGGTCCGCTTCTTCGAGGCCCGGCACGACGATCAGCAGGCGGAGAAGTGGCGCAAGGAACTAAAGCTCGCCGAGAGCATGATACCAACCGCCGTTGGCTCGACACCTCACTGAAGCTGTTTCATGGATACTTCGCTCTGATTGTCATGGTCCGCGAATTCCGGCAAACCCCCAAGGTCATCGTTAATCAGTCCACCCCTCCCGACCGATAAACCAGCAGGTCCGCTCGCGGCGGGTCGTTCTCCGTCGCGATGCGGAACGTGTTCGCCCACGCACGGAGGGGTTGATCAATGGGACGAGGCGCCTGGGCCTGGCTGTTCTTGGCGTACTGGTTCCTCTCGGGGGCGTTGGATTCACCGTGCGGCGCCCAGGTTTCGCGACGGCCCACGCCCACGCCGACGACGGCTCCGCTGCCATCGCCATCTCCGGCCCTCCGGCAGACTGGCCAGGCAGGGGGGGGCCAGCCGCAGCCATCGGCGGCGGCACCGACACCGGCGGACGGAGTCCCGCCGCCGAACCGCAGTCCCCTGTTCCGAAGCCCCGAGACCGGAGCGCCACTGGAGCCCGGCGACCTGCGCTTCCCGATCAACCTGCCCGCCGCACTCCGGCTGTCGGATGCACGTCCGCTGATCGTGGCGGCGGCGCAGGCGAGCGTGTGGGTGGCCGAGGCCGACCTGTCGCAGGCACGCGTCCTGTGGGTTCCGACGCTGAACATCGGAGGCGACTACATCCGCCACGATGGCGGCGGCCCGGACTTCAACAAGGGGATCATGACGGCGGTCAGCACGAACTTCTTTTACGGCGGAGTCGGCCTGACCGGCGCGCCCCTCGGGATCATCTACACGCCGGATGCAGTCTTTAAAACGCCAGTCCCGCGG
>JAKAUH010000559.1 GCA_021818605.1 Planctomycetota bacterium | reverse complement strand
GTGAAATCCATCCTGCGCGGGGTCTGGAATTTCATCGCGGTTCCGAATCAGAATGACTGGTATCCAGCTCCCTACGAGCCGGCCGGGAACCAGGATTTCAACGTCTACAACCTCAATCCCTACGTGTATTTCGTCCACAAGGTGGAAAACATGTCGGGCTATGCGTTCTCCGTCGACGATGACGTGGCGAATCCCGCGGCGGCCGGTCCTGTCCTGGCCGCCAGTTCGACACCGGGCAATCCGGTGTACAACCACACGCCCAGCAATCTGCAAATCGCCTTCGGGGGAATCCAGGGCTTCGGCAACGCGAATGAATGGTTCCCGACGATCCCCTGGGGCCAGATCAACACCACGGCGACCATCAGCCAGGTCGGCGGCACCAGCGTCTACAAGAACGATTACATGGTCACTTTCGCCGGCAACTTGACGCCCCAGGACTACCTGACCCTCTTCAACCAGATCAACAACCCGGGGGATGGCCAGCTCGGAGCGTACATCACATCGCCGGGCTACCTCGCGCCAGGGACGACTCTCATCTTCAAGGGCCCCAACGGGGACAACCTGCCACAGATCGTGCTCAGCAAGGTCCCGCTCCAGGTGACCGCGCCCGGCGAGACCATCCCGGTGACGATCGCGGGGACCGAGCCGGCGTCAGAGGCTCGCCTACTTCAAAAGAGGGCAGGCACCCGGCACTGATCCAATCGGAGGCGGTTTTCGTGGTCCAGGCGGGCCGGGAGCCTGTCCCCGTTTTCCTCCACTGGACCCCATGGAAAGGCAAGGCGCTCTCGGGCCTGCAAGAGCGTGAACCGATGCTTCTGCGGTCAAGGCTCGCCTGGTCCTTGTTCTCGTCTACTGCCCATTGGGGAAAAGCTTCCTGTCGTTCAATGCGTTTTGGACGGCCTCCCTGAGTGCCGGCCCGCGGAGGTTCATCGCCAGGACGCGACCGTCGGGAGCAATCAGGAACGTCGCGGGGATCGCCCGGACGAGATACGTCTCGGCCACGCCCTCGAGCAGCTTTCCGCCGTGCACCTGGGTCCAGGCCAGCGCGTTCTCCCGGGTGTACTTCGCGGGAACCGCGGCGGTGTCGTCGCACGACACGCTGACGAGCACGAACCGAGGATCCGCGCCGAAGGTCTGCTGGATGTCCTTCAGTGCGGGCACCTGGGCGCGGCAAGGCGCGCACCACGTCGCCCAGAAGTCGAGCAGGACAAGCTTCCCCCGCTGCTCGCTCAGCTTGAACTGGCCGCCATCCAGCCGGGGCGCGGTGAAATCAGGGGCGAGGTCGCCGACACGCACATGCAGCCCGACCTTCACGTCCCCCAGGTCGACCGGCTGGTCCTCCGGTCCCTCGGGCACGGTGACGCGGAGGACCGCCTCACCCATCCGGGCGCGGTCGGGACCACAGGTCGCCCTGTCGGACGGCGCATTCACGGGGATCTCTAACTCATAAGGACCCAGTGCCACGTCCTCGATGCGGAACCGGCCTTCGGCGTCGAACGCCGACGCGAAGATCCGCCAGTCCTTACGGCGCTCGCCCCTGGGCGTCTCGAGAACGGCGGGATCGTTGCTCCGCCAGTCGACGGGTTCGGGAGGAGTACCATCGACGACCACCCGGCCGACCACCGCTCGCCCCGTGCCGCCGAGTCGAACCAGGGCCGTCTGGCCGGGCTTCACCTCGACCGGCATGCGGTTGCACCACACGCCCCGATAGGTTGTGTCCAGATTGCGGGCGATTTCACCGCGGCCGGGAATCACCCGATCAATCGCGAACCGCCCCTGCGAATCGGCCGTGAAGTGATAGTCAAAGCTCCGCATTCGGTCGGCAGCACCGCGACTGGAGGGCAACTCCGGCAAGTAGACGAGCTTCTGATACGCAGCCGGCTTTCGGCCGATCCTCACCTCGCCCTCGATCCGCCCCCAGGGCTGCAAGACGATCCTTCCGGTGTTCGCAAACTCATCCGATGTCACGTCGGCGAAGCCCGGCTCGGCCGCGACGACGAGCAGGAACGGCTCCGATCGTCGGGAGATTGTGAGCCGGCCGTCCGGTCCGGTGGTGATCCTCTCGGCGTGCGAGTTCTCCTGGACAATGCCGTTCCGCACGAACGCGCGATCCTCCCGCGTACCCAGCACAACCTCGACCCCCGCGGCGGGCCGGCCGTCGGGACGAAGCACGACTCCGGAGATCCCCTCGGCGGGCTTCATGCGGAAGTCCTGGACGATCGCGCCTTCCTTCGGGCGGAAGGCGCGCGATTCGGCAGGCTCGTAGCCAGGCGCCTCGACGCGCAGGTATGTCTGCTTCTCCGGCATGTCGAACTTCCGCGAGTACCGACCGCCGGTGTATTCCACCGCGCCCATGCGCCGCCACCGGATGATATGCTTCTTTCCCAGGAACCACGACGCGATTCCCTGTCTCTCCTCGAGTTGGTCGACGCCCTCGACCACGCGGAACCGGAGCACCGGCTTGCCGGTCGTCGCATCGGTCACACTCCCCGAGATCACGAGCGCCGGGTCCAGCGTCACGACCTGTTCCTGATCCGAGGCTCTCAGCGATACCGGATCCCGGCGCAAATACTCATCCTTGAAGACATGAACGAGAAATGTATCACTCGGAGCACTCGTCCAGGTGAAGCGCCCCTCGGCATCGGTCTGGGCGTTCGCGGTCGAGCGCCAGGGAACCTCGGACTGGGCTCCGATCCGGAGCGACGAGGTGTGCCCGCGCCACTTGCCGGCCTGCAGGTAGGCGCCAGCGACAGGCTTGCCCGCGGGGTCCACGACCCGGACCCGCAGTGTGCTCGGTTTTCCCAGCCGGATGACAGGCGCCTCCAGCTCTCCTGCCTTCGGGACGTTGATTTCAACAAGTTCGGGGCCGAAGCCATCCGCCTGCGCCGTGACGACCGCCGGGCCAGGCTCGCAACCTCGAAGGGTGTACTCCCCTCGTTCGTCGATCGCCACGGGCGTGCTGTCGCCCCAGAACTCCTTGCCTCCAAGTTCGACCCTGGCTCCCTTCACGGGCTTTCCCGATCCGTCGACCACGCGGCCCTTCACCGTGGCACCTTTTGCGAGGACCGTCCGCCACTCGCGCCCACCCCCCGATTGGCCTGGTTGCCGCAGGTAGTCGGGATGGCGGACGTGCAAACCCACCTCCGCGACGTTGGCCGGGGCATCGTCGATCCGCCAGCGTCCCTGCTCATCGGTTCTGGCCGTTCCCAGTTTATAGCCATATTGGGTCGCTTCGCCCTGCGTCGCATGGCCCATCGCGGTCACAGTCGCCTGCGCAATCGGCTTCCCGGCTTCGTCCAGCACCACGCCACGGATGGGCACGCCGGGTTCGAGCCGCGCTTCCTGCGACTCCGGCATCGCGATGGCGTGATTGCGGTCGTCCCAGACAAGGGCCAGGGCCACGTATCCGGGCTTCTTCACGTTCAGCCAAAGGCGGCGAATGGCGATCGCCGGAGGCCATTCGATCGACGCCGTCCCCTCCTTGCCGGTCGTGACCGTTCCCTCGAGAGGCTTGCCATCGCGCCAGATCTCCCAGCTCACCGAGACGCCATCGAGCGGCTCACCGGTCCTGGCGCTGAGCGTGCGGAGAGACAGGCGATGACGCGAAGCGGGCTTCGCCGGATCGCTGGCGGCCGCGGCGCTCGCGGCTCCTGGATTCGATGTGGCGGCCGATTTCTGCGAGGGCTCCTGACCGAGCCTCACGAGGGCCGCCGAGGTCCCCCACACGATCAGGCCGGTGGTCAGGAACGTCGCTGCTGTCACGGTGAGCTTCTGGAGCAACATGACCCTGGATACCTCCTGACTCAACTGGTTCGCTGCCGCCGAGACGACCCCGGCGGCCATCGCGGGCTTCACGTCGGCGACCGCGGCACGAACGGCCGCCTCGCACCAACCTGCCGGTACGGCGGCCCGCGCCTCGCGCAGAAGCACCGTGCCCAGCATGGCGTCGTCGGGTTCCAGCCCGCGTCGGGCGAGCCGTCGCTTCAGTCGAGCGCGTCCCTCGGCCAGCCGGGAGTGAATCGTCCGCTCGCTCCAGTGCAGTCGCGCGGCAGCCTGCGCCTGGGTCAGCCCTTCGAGGTCGCAGTGAACGACCGCGAGACGCAGCTTTTCGGGCAGGCGGGCGATCTCCTCGTGCAGCGCCGGTAGCCAATCGTCCGGGGCGGCCGGCCTGTCCGTTGAGGTCGCGACAGCCATCTGTCCCACCCGCCTTTCGAGCGTGCGCCGCCGGATCGCGGCGGTATTGGCCTGGATCGCGACGCGATGCGCGACCCTGTGCAGCCAGCCCGCCAGGGAGTCTCGGCCCCGGATTGTGCCGCCCCTTTTGACCAGGACCAGAAAGGTCGCCTGAAAGGCATCCTCCGCATCGTGGGGGTCGCGCAGGATTCCCCGGCAGACGCTCAGGACCATTGGTCCGTGCCGCCCCACCAATGCCTCGAAGGCCCCGGCATCTGCCTGGGTGAGGAAACGCTCAAGCAACTGCGCGTCGGAGAGCCCCGCAACCACCCCCCTGGCGAACAGGCGATTGAGCTGCC
>JAKAUH010000008.1 GCA_021818605.1 Planctomycetota bacterium | reverse complement strand
CGACTGGCCGGAGGTCTTCCGCGACTGGAACTGGTCCGTGTACGTCTCGGAGATCACCTACGTTGGACCGGTGGTCGTCCTGCTGGTGCTGGCCAGCCTGCGCCCGCGATGGCGATGGTGGCACGCGCTGGCACTGATCTCGGGCTGGCTGGCGATCGGCTCGCGGCAGTGGTATCACCCCAGTCGCTGGCTGCTCGAATGGCCGTTGTTCGCCTCGGCGCACGTCGTGACCCGGTGGCGATTCCTGGCCTTGCTGGGACTGGGTCTGGCGGCCGGTAGCGTCGTCGCTCGCTGGCGAGTCTCGACATCGAGCCGGCTGCGCCAGAGACTCGCCGCCGCGCTGGTGCTTGGTGTCGCGGCCGATTTCCTGCTGCTGGCCTGGCAGCAGTCATCCCTGGCGTTTTCGGTACGCCTCGAGGAGAAATGGTTCCCCGGCCCGCCGGTCGTGTCGATGATCAACGTTACGGAAGGCGTTGGGTATCCGTGCATGCTGCGAGGCTACGGGGTCATCCGCGGATATGAGCCGATGCTCGGCTACCAGCGCGATGCGCCGACGCTTCGAAAGGGCATCGGTGATCGCGACTATCGTGGCGAGGCGTGGACCGCCGAGGGTGAGGTTGCCCCGGTCTTCTGGAGCCCCAACCGCCTGGTGTTTCAGGTGAACCCCGGCCAGCAGGTCTTCATCAACCAGAACCCCGGCTCGTGGTGGCGGGTCAACGGCCGGCGCGCGTTCGCGGATCGCCGATGCGCCGAACCACTGCTTCCGTTCGCCGCCAGGGCTGATAATTCGGGCCGGCTGGAGTTGACGATCGACCCACCGGGTCTGCGGGTCAGGCTGTTGCTGCACACGCTTGGAGCCGTTTCGTTGATCGCGGTCTGGCTCGCCGCGAAACGAATCTCGCTGAAGGACCATGGCGACGGCGCAGGAAGGCGCGATATTCTTGGATGAAGACCCTGCCGGGTTCCGGGAATGGGACGGGCCACGTACCCGGAGAGCAGCGCCAGGAATCGGTTCAAAGCGCCGAGATTGTCGGGCTCATTGGTCGCGCTGGCGGTCGCTCTGTTCGGGCTGGGCGGACACGGTCGGGCACAACCCGCCAGGGTCCCGAGCCGGGCCTCGATCGAGGGGCCCGGTGGGCCGATCACATCGATCTCGTTCTCATCGTCCGGCGGGTCGTTGCTGGTGACGGAGGATTATTCATTCCTCCGGATCTGGGACGTGGAATCCCGAACGCAACGGCGTCTCATCGGACATGAGAAGGTTGGAAACCGGATGAAGCTCTGGGGTGACGTGCCCGGTGCGGGGCGGCATTTGATCAGGGAGGAGGACGTGACCCCGCGCAAGGTTCCCCCGGAGTTTCGACGGTTCCAGGGACGGAATGCATCGGCATACTATCCTAATATGGATTCGCTGTGGATCAGCTCAAGACTCGTATCCGATGATCGTCACATCCTGCTCCCGATCGAAGATCAGCTTCACCTTAGCGTCTTCCCCGACACCGTCGCCGTTTACGATCTGGAGACGCACGGCCTCGAGAGCATCTGCACAACCGAAGACGATGACTCGGGACCCCGGTATTCTGGGGGAGGCCAATGGTCGCGCCGAGGGAACCTGATGGCGTTCGCCGGACTTTACCTGAGCCCAGTCCGCACTCGGAGATCCTCATTCACGATCGCGAGAAAAGGGAAGTCGTGACGCGGATCGTCGCCGACGATCTCGGACTGAAAGGCTACGACATTTCGAATGGCGGAGACATGGTCGCTGCCCAGGGCCGCTCGAAGTCCGCAACGGGACTGCTCGCCGGGTATCTGGGCGTATGGAACACAAGGACCGGGGAGAGACTGAGGCGCACTCCGACGGAGGAAATGCCGTTCGGACCCGCGATCTTTTCGCCCCATGATAAGGACATGGCCGTGGTGTGCGGACGCGCTGGCGAACGCATTGTTGTCTGGCATCTGAATGCATTCAATCGGAAACATGCAATCATTAGTTCGCGGACAGTCCGGTTCTGGATACCTCAATAGACGCCGGACGGGAGCTATCTGGTCTGCTCGAGGACCGACGGGACGCTCATCTTCTGGGAGACCCGGGACTATCGTGAAGTTTTGCAAGTCAAGCTGATGTCTGCCGGTGCCGCGAGATTCGACATCTCGCCCGACGGGGAGAGGCTCTGCGCGTTGAGCGACTCGCAGTTCGAACAGAAATTGATCAGAATCTATGATATGGGTCAGTTCCTGTCGCTCATCCCGAAGAGCCCGGCGAAGGAAAGGCCGTGAGAGGCGAGTAGGGGTTGAGCGTTTGTGACGGTGTTCAGACGATTGCCGGGACCTGTGCGGCCGGGCGGACCTCGACCAGGTTATCGAAGAACGTCGCGCCGCCGCCCATGTCGGTGAGGGCCGAGGACGAGGTGTTATTCACGTTCGTCGCGCCGGGGACGAGCTTGTTCCAGTAGAGCCCGGTGGCGACGGCGACGCCCGGTCGGACGGCGTCGGTGAGCGCGACGCGGGCCAGGAAGCGGCCGCGGTCGTTGAACACCTCGGCCCAGTCGCCGTCCGAAAGTCCGCGGCTCCTGGCGTCAGTCGCGGAGAGCTCGACCGTCGGCTCGCCCGCGGCGGTGCGGTGCCTGGGCGAGTTGGCGAAGGTCGAGTTGACAAACTGCGGCCGAGGCGGGCTGAGGAGCTGGAGCGGATACCGCGCCGCCAGCTCGGGGCGGGTCTGCGGGTCCTCGGCCGGCGGTGTGTAGGTCGGCAGCGGGTCGAAGCCGTCGGCCTTCATCCGCTCGGAGTACAGCTCGCACTTGCCCGACGGCGTCGGGAACACGCCGTCGGCGAACGGCGCGAACGCCTCGGGGATGTTGAGCCGGACCGAGCCCGCTTCCTTGAGCCGCTCGAGGGTGATCCCGGCGAACGTCGGCCCGCCGTCGAGCGCCTCGCGGATCAGGCTCTCGTCGTCGGGGAATAACGCGGGCTCGAAGTCGAGGCGATCCGCCAGGTCCCGGAAGACGTCGTTGTTCGACCGGCACTCGCCCAAAGGCGCGATCGCAGGCGGGTTGTACATCACGTCGAAATGGCCGTAGGAGCCGTGCACGTCGACCTGCTCGAGCTGCGAGGTCGCCGGCAGTACGATATCGGCGTGGTCGACGGTATCGGTGGCGAAGAGTTCGTGCACCACGACAAACAGGTCATCGCGGCGCAGTCCGGCGAGGACCCGCGCCTGGTCGGGCGCGACGGCGGCCGGGTTGGCGTTGTAGACGTAAAGCGCCCGCACCGGCGGGCCGGGCAGCTCGCCGGCCAGCGCCTCGGCGAGCTGGTTCATGTTGATCGTCCGGGCGCCCCGCGGGCCGAGCAGCGGGCGCGTCAACCTGTCCATGGCGAAGTCGTAGGTGCCGCTGGTCGACAGCAACGCGCCGCCGCCGTGGTGCCGCCAGGATCCGACGATCGCCGGCAAGCACGCGATCGTTCGCACGGCCATCCCGCCGCCCCGGTGGCGCTGGAGGCCGTAGTTCAGGCGGATCAATGACGGTTGCTCGCGGGCCAGGCGTTGCGCGAGACTCTCGATCGTGGAGACCTCGACACCGGTGATCGCCGCGACAGCCTCGGTCGGATACTCGTCCAGGACGCGACGGCGCAGCAAATCCGCGCCGACCGTTCCACGAGCCAGGTAGTCATCGTCCTGAAGGCCGTCGCGCCAGATGACGTGCATCAGCCCCAAAGCCAGCGCGGCGTCGGTCCCGGGCCGGGGCTGGATGTGCCAGTCGGACCGGATGGCCGTCGGGCTGCGATAGGGGTCGATGGTGACGATCGTCGCGCCGTGCTTGCGGGCTTCGATCATTAGGCTCCAGAGATGGCTGTTGGTGCTGGCGGTGTTCGAGCCCCAGTTGACAATGAACTTGCAACCCGGCACAGCCAGAGGGTCGGCTCCCAGTCGGCCGCGGCCCAGAGTGTATTCGTACCCCACCGCACCGGCTGTGGCGCAGATCGTCCGGTCCAGCCGCGAGGCGCCAAGGCGATGGAAAAACCGCCGGTCGAGGCTGCTCGACTGGAGCTTGCCCATCGTCCCGCAATAGCTGTAGGGCAGGATCGCCTCGGGTCCGTCGGTCGACGCCGCGATTGCCGCGAACTGGCCCGCGATGGCGTCGAGCGCCTCGTCCCACGAGATCCGTTCGAAGTGTCCCTCACCCTTCGGGCCGACCCGCCGCATCGGGTGCATCAGCCGGTCGGGGCTGTAGACACGCTCGACGAACCGCGCCATTTTCTGACAGAGGAACCCGCGGGTGAAGGCGTGCTCGGGATCGCCGCGCAGGCCGACCGCCACGCCGCCCTTGACCGTCACGAGCATGCTGCACGTGTCTGGGCAATCGAGCGGGCAGACGCTCTTGACCACGGTGGCGCCGTCGTCGGCTGCGGTCCTCGTCACGTCGGTGAACTCCTGCAACGGCGCTCGGGAGGGTAGTCGGGAATCCGATGTCCTTGCTATACTAGAGCGCCTTGCGATTGGATCGCCCACGGAAAAAGGGGACAGGCACCCGGCCCTGAT